>CAZMAC010000049.1:0-12158 GCA_964564085.1 uncultured Hyphomicrobiaceae bacterium | reverse complement strand
ATCCGGTGCGATCGCGGGCGTGCTTGCCGCTTATGTGGTTCTTTATCCCCGTGGCCGGGTTACGGTCGTCGTGGGCTATGGCATAACGCAAGTTCCGGCGATCTTCGCGATAGGATTGTGGATCGTGTTGCAGCTGGTTAGCGGCATCGGCTCGATCGCCAACACGACCCAAAGTGCCGATATTGGCGGCATCGCCTATATGGCGCATACTGGCGGCTTTGTTGCCGGGCTTGTGCTGGTGTTTTTTTTCCGGCGGAGATATCGGTAACGATCAATGAAAAGGCCCGCCAAACTGACAGGCCTTCCCAAAATTTCGGCTTCTTGAAACCGATTAGTAGTCCATGCCACCCGGCATGGCAGGAGCGGCAGGCGCATCCTTTTTCGGTTTCTCGGCAATCATCGCCTCGGTCGTGATCAGCAGACCGGCAACTGACGCGGCATCCTGCAGAGCGGTGCGCACCACCTTGACCGGATCGATCACGCCTTGACCAACGAGGTCGCCATACTCGCCGGTCTGGGCGTTATAGCCATATTTATATTCATCCTTTTCAAGGATCTTACCGGCAATGACAGCACCATCTTCACCGGCATTGGCAGCGATGACGCGCGCTGGCGTCTGGATCGCCTTGCGGACGATGTTAACGCCAGCTTTCTGATCGTCGTTCTCGACCTTGAGAGATTCAAGAGCCTTGATCGCACGGAGCAGAGCAACACCGCCGCCAGGTACAATACCTTCTTCGACGGCCGCACGCGTCGCGTTAAGAGCGTCATCAACGCGGTCCTTGCGCTCTTTCACTTCGACCTCGGTTGCACCGCCAACACGCAGAACGGCAACGCCGCCAGCAAGCTTGGCCAGACGCTCTTGCAATTTTTCGCGGTCATAGTCTGACGTTGTTTCTTCGATCTGCTGCTTGATCTGACCGACGCGGGCTTCGATGTCTTGTTTCTCGCCAGAACCGTCGATGATGGTCGTGTCATCCTTCGTGATCGAGACCTTCTTGGCACGGCCAAGCATGTTGATCGTGACATTCTCCAGCTTGATGCCGAGATCTTCGGAGATCATCTCACCACCGGTCAGGATCGCTATATCCTGCAGCATCGCTTTGCGGCGATCGCCAAAACCGGGCGCTTTGACGGCAGCAACCTTGAGGCCGCCGCGAAGCTTGTTGACGACGAGCGTTGCCAGAGCCTCGCCTTCGACGTCCTCAGCAATGATCAGAAGCGGCTTGGAAGACTGAACGACAGCTTCAAGAACCGGCAACATCGCCTGAAGGTTGGACAGCTTCTTCTCGTGAATAAGGATCAGCGGATCGTCGAGCTCGACGCGCATTTTCTCGGCATCGGTGACGAAATAGGGCGAAATATAGCCGCGGTCGAACTGCATGCCTTCAACGACTTCCAGTTCGGTTTCAAGGCTCTTGGCCTCTTCTACCGTGATGACGCCTTCATTGCCGACCTTTTCCATCGCCTCGGCGATCAGGCGGCCAACTTCGGTGTCACCATTTGCGGAGATGGTGCCGACCTGTGCAACTTCGCTGCTGTTTGAGATTTTTTCAGCATTTGCAGCAAGTTCTTTGACGATCGCGTTAACGGCGCTGTCAACGCCGCGTTTCAGGTCCATAGGATTTGCACCTGCAGCAACGGATTTAGCACCTTCTCTTACGATGGCCTGAGCGAGCACTGTTGCAGTCGTCGTACCGTCACCGGCTTCGTCGTTCGTCTTTGAGGCGACTTCGCGCACCATTTGGGCGCCCATATTCTCGAACTTGTCTTCGAGCTCGATTTCCTTGGCGACGGTCACGCCGTCCTTGGTGATGCGCGGTGCACCGAAAGACTTGTCGAGTACGACGTTGCGCCCTTTCGGACCAAGCGTCACCTTCACGGCATCAGCAAGAATATCAACGCCGCGCAGCATACGTTCGCGGGCGTCTTGTGAAAATTTGACGTCCTTAGCAGCCATATTCGTGTCTCCTTCGAATTATTGGTTCTTTACGCGGCTTTCTTCTTGCCACTTGCAGCTTCGCCTTCGAGAACGCCCATAATGTCGCTCTCTTTCATGATCAGAACGTCCTGACCGTCAATTTTGACCTCGGTGCCGGACCATTTGCCAAACAGAATGCGGTCACCCACTTTGACATCCAGCGGAACGAGCTCGTTGTCGTCACCGCGTGCGCCAGGGCCAACTGCAACCACTTCGCCCTGCTGGGGCTTTTCTTGTGCCGTATCGGGAATAATGATTCCGCCAGATGTTTTTTCCTCAGCATCGATGCGGCGAACCACAACACGATCGTGAAGCGGACGAAACTTCATCAGTAAGACCTCCATGAATGACCGAACAATAAATTAACCATGGGAGCTTGTAGGGCACTCCAACATGTTTGCGATCGCGATCTAAGGGCAATTGTTAGCACTGTCAAGAGGTGAGTGCTAAAAATCTGGAAAGACCCGTATGGACAGGCGTTGTGAAAGGCCGTTTTGTGGATTGATGGTTAATTCTGAGATGGCGGGTCGAACCTGCAACTTTAGGTACGATCTGTAGCCCGGCTTGCAAGGGCCCGTCCACATAAAATCCCTGACGAGGCGCAATTTATGCAGAAATTCTGACCGCCGCTTTTGTTGTCCGCTCTTATTGTTTGTTTTGGCGCATTTTCTCCACGCGAACCGGTATCCAGCCCCGTTCCCCGCCTGCGCGGGGACAGGCTTCACGGGGCCATGCTTCGCTTGAAAATGCTCTAATCATAAGTCCAGGATCGGCCGGAGAAGGCGCGCATACCATTGCGTATAGCGAGACGGTTTCTCGCAACCAACGACACAGATGCACTCCTCTTCGCTCGTGATCCGTGGCTGGTGCACCAGACCTTCGTGCATTTCGGTCACCTCGCCTCTGCGATAATCGCCGGTATGATCGGTATAAATGCCTTTCAATATGATCGTCAGCTCCATGCCGCGATGAGAATGCTCCAACAAGCGCACCCCCGGGGGAACCTTAAGCAGCCTCATCGAGCCCGCACCGTCAGGCAAATTAACCCAATATTGCTTTATGCCTTTGGGAAGTTTCTTCCAGGGAATTTCGTCGACCCTCATGCCGAGATAGCGGGCGAGAGGCGGAGGCAAAACAGGGTCGTCCAAATCTGGCGGCGCCTGCATGGCCTGCGCATCAAGTAGCGCGTGGCTACTCCCGAACAATTGGCTGTCCGTCATCCCATCTTTCAGTTCGACGGATTGAGCCGTCTCGAAGCCCTCAAGCATGATGCCACCGATCGTCTCCAGCCTTTGCATATCGGCGGAACATTGATCGCACATCGATAAGTGGCACGCGACGACGCCGGAGATTGCCGTGTTGAGCGTGCCCGATGCATAAGAAATCAGAATGCTGGGATCAGGGTGGCTTCGGATCGTCATGAGCCACCTTCATTGGAGCAACGTAATTTTGCGAAGGCAAGCCGCATGCGCGACTTGACCGTTCCAAGGGGTATGCCGAGCTTTTCGGCGATTTCGACCTGGGAGAATCCGTCGATAAAGGAAAGCCGGATCACCTCTAATTGCTCCGCCGGCAGGCCGGTTAAAGCTTTCTCGACTTCCAAACGGTCGTCGTCATGATTCTGAGCGTTTTCTGTTTGCTCTTTCAAATCTTGAAGATGTTCCAACTCGCCGCGACAATTGTCCCAGACAACCTGGCGGCGCAGCCGGTCGATGCGCAGATTGCGCGCAATGGCGTAGATCCAGGTAGAAAGTGCAGCTTTTTGCTGTGTGTACTGACGGGACTTCGACCAGACTGCGAGCATCGTGTCTTGGACAATGTCATCGGCCGTTTCGCAGTCTGCGCCCTGGCGCATGAGCATCGCTCTGACCTTCGGGCCAAAGGTCAGGAACAGCGAACGAAAAGCCCCCTCGTCGCGCTCGTCGACGATTTTTTTTAATCCATCACGCATTTTCGCCCGGGACATTGCACCAGGAACCGGAACGCATTCCCTCGAACTTGGATTTGGAAAGCTTAACGCCGTTAGCTACGCGTTCATAGTCTTATCCATCCGATTGATTGGGTATTGTTGGATTCCTGCTTGAAAACCTTTTGTTAAGGACGGCTCATCTCCGAGATAAACTCGGTCAACTGGCCGTCATTATTGGGACTTTTGGCGGGGACCGAATTGCTAACGTGCCGGCGGCGGAAAATTGTGTAATTCCGCCGCCGGTGATTTTTATGCAACGCAGTCTTCGGCCAGAAATCCGCCCGATTGACGCGACCAGAGTTGGGCGTAAATACCGCCAAGCTTTAACAGCGTGTCGTGCGTACCGTCTTCCACGATCTCGCCTTTATCCATGATGATAAGGCGATCCATCGCGGCAATTGTGGACAGACGGTGGGCAATCGCAATCACCGTCTTGCCCTGCATCAAATTGTAGAACTGCTCCTGAATCGCCGCCTCGACTTCAGAGTCGAGCGCCGAGGTCGCCTCATCCAGTATCAGGATCGGCGCGTTTTTCAGAAGAACCCTGGCAATCGCAATACGCTGACGCTGACCGCCGGACAGCTTCACACCGCGCTCGCCGACATGCGCATCGTAGCCTTTCCGGCCCTTGTAATCTTCAAGGTCCAAAATGAAATCATGAGCCTGAGCGCGCTTCGCGGCCGCTATGACATCCGCCTCGACCGCATCGATGCTGCCATAACGGATATTGTCGTAGATCGAACGATGCAGGAGCGAGGTATCTTGCGTGACGACGCCGATCTGTGAGCGAAGCGAGTCTTGCGTAACCTTCGCAATATCCTGCCCGTCGACCAGGATCCGCCCCGCTTCCAGATCGTGGAAGCGCAATAAAAGATTGACGAGCGTCGATTTACCGGCGCCGGAACGCCCGACCAGACCGACCTTCTCACCCGGTGCGACGATCAGCGACAAATCCTCGATCAGACCGTTTTCCCGGCCGTAATGAAATTGGATCCGATCATAGCGAATCTGACCGCGGGGGACTTCCAGTTCCCTCGCGCCTAGCTCGTTCGTGACCGCGATAGGCTGAGAAATCGTCTCCATGCCTTCCTGAACCATACCGATATTCTCAAAAATATTGGTCATCACGAACATGATCCATCCGGCCATATTGTTGATACGGATGGTCAGGGTTGTGGCCAGAGCGACCGCGCCGAGCGTGATCGAGCCCTGGCTCCAAAGCCATAACGCCAAACCGCAAGTGCCGACGATCAGGAAACCGTTCAAGGTTGTCACCGAGACATCGAAAGCTGTGTCCAGACGCAACATCGCATGGAACTTACGTGTGTGCTCGTCCACCGCTTCTTTGGCGTAGTCATCCTCGCTCTTGCTATGCGCAAAGAGTTTGACCGTGTTGATATTGGTGTAACTATCGACGATCCGGCCGGTCAGCATGGAGCGTGCTTCGGACATCTCGAACGACCTGTCTTTCAGCCGCGGCACGAAATACACCATCAGGGCCACATAGAAAACGAACCAAATCAACAGGGGCGCAATCAGCCGGATATCGGCGTCCGAAAAGAGAACCACAGCGCCGGCAGAATACAGGACCACATGCCAGAGCGCGTCCGACAGCTGGATCATCGTCAGCCTGACAGCTGGTCCCGTTTGCATAACCCGGCTCGCAATCCGGCCAGCGAAGTCGTTATTGAAGAACGCAACGCTTTGTCTCAGCAAATAGCGGTGATTCTGCCACCTGATGAGATTGGTAAAATTGGCCGTGACCGTCTGATTGATCGCCGTGATCTGAAAGGCAAAGACGACCGGCCGCAGAACAAGCGCAACGAAGGCCATCCAAACCAGCGTTGAGCCGTGCTGAGTAAAGAAATTCTCAGGTGTTTCCGCGGCGCGCGCCAGATCGACAAGCTCACCGAGAAAAGCAAACAGCGCCAGCTCGATCATCACGCCGAAGAACCCGAAAACCAGGATAAAGGCGAAGGCGCGCCACACCTGGCTTACATAATGTGCGAAAAATTTCAGCCACTGCGCCGGGGGCTGCTCCAGCGAGACGGGACGAATAGGATCAATAAGGGATTCAAACCAGGAGAACATGGTTTCGCTCTTGCCGTTGACGTTTGGAAACGTTGAAAAAGGATCAGGCGGCAGAGCGAAGCAGATAGTCCGCAATTAGAGCCGCCGGTTAAATGGTGCCGACGTAATCGTTCATTAAAATCTCCGAGAATGATAGGAGGGACAGTTGTATCCCCGATACCAGCGGCATCTAAATACACGATTAGGCGCGGAAATCAATCCCGAATATTACGCTGCAATAAGACTTGCTGAAGCGTTTCAGCGAAAACGAATATATGACTTTGAGTAAAATCGGATTTTTCGAACAATGATGGCGAACTAAAAACCGCGCCCCCAGAACTGCAGCGGTTTAATGCTTTCCTCCGTTTCGCCGACATCCTGCCAGGGAAATTGCGCGATGATTCCGTCGAGGGGAGTATAGCCTCTCTTCTGCCAGAAGCCGTCGAGCGGACGGTAATCGTCCGGGTGAAGCGGGTGATCCTGCGGACGAATGACAGCGCAGAAAGACGTCTTGCTGTAACCCAGATCTTGAGCATGAGCTTCGCGTCCATCAAAGAATGCATGCCCGATGCCACGTCCCCGATAGGCTGGGCGCAAGACAGACTCCCCGAAATAGAAAATATCGTCGATGCGGTAACCCGCGCGTTTGAACGGCTCCGAAAAATCATCAAATTGATGGATCAATGGTGAGGCCGTAGATGCGCCGACAAGGTCTTCCCCGTCGAAGGCGCAGATCGCAACGTGATTTGGCGCTTCAAAGAATTTGCCTAGATAACTCGTCTCAGAATCAAGCGTACCATCATAGAGATAGGGCCAGTCACGGAAAACATCGATCCTGAGCTGCCCCAGCTGGGGCAAGAGCGCGCGCAGCGCATCGTCACTTTTTTTTACGATCCGGAGCATGTCTTAAGCCATCGCCTGCAATCGAGATTACAAGGAAAAAGATCAATTCTCGCCCGAGGCCTTCGCGCGAAATCTTGTCTCCGATTCATAATCCTCTTCGAAACGGCGCGTGACAATCCGAAAAGCGGAAGCTCTTCTTTTTTTCGCGCGTGAAAAGTCAAACTGCCGGACTTCGCCGGACGTCCGTTTCGGCTCTTCCGCATCCCTGCCAGCGGTCGCATAGGCCCAGAGGATCGCGGCTGAATACATTATAAGAGCCGCAGGATTTTGAAAGCCTTCAACCTCCGGAACCCACCAAACAGCGGCCGTGAATGGCGCAAAAAGAGCCAGCCCGATAATGAAACGCGACAGCCACCATCCCGGAACAAGTGCAGCAAGTGGAAGTGTCCAAACCAGATACCACGGCCAGACATGGCTGATCAGAGAAAACGAAACGGCACACATAATTGCAACCGCTGAACGCAGCATGTTCTCCGTGTCCGGCTTTTTCCAATATTCGATGCATTGATAAATGGCGATGATCGGAAATATGGCTGTAAGCACGTGGCTGAGCGGTTCGATCCAATCGCCGATAACGGGCGCGAAAGCCATGAATGCGTCGGCCGGTTGCATGAAATGCCACGAGCCGACGAGCAGGACACCGTCAAAAAAGGCGAACGATCGGTAGAAAATCGCCAGGATCGCGAGGCCGAAAAGGGCAGGCAGCATCATACGCAAAGCGTAGGAGGCAAGCGTCAGGCGCTGTGTTCTGATGCTGTTGATGAAATCCAGGATGAAAAGCGGCGCTGTCGTATATTTGCACAGGGTCGAAGCCGCAAGCGCGAGAGGCGCAGCGGATTTTTTCTGCAGGAGCAACGCGATCCAAAGCAGCGCCGGGAGCACGAGCATGACGTCATTATGACCTTCAGCCACTGTCTGCTCCAGGCCGAGCGGCACCCATCCGACGATAATCAGAGCCAGTGCTCTGTTATTCGGCGCCGTTGCCAGCATGATCCGGTCGGTTAGCCATATCACGGCGCACCAGGCTGCAAGCAAAATAGATTTGAACAGAACCGCAGCCACGAGAAGACTGCCGCCAGCGACCGCCATGACGGCCCCGGAAATCAATGCCCAAAGCGGTCCGTAGGACATCGTCATGGGAAAATGATCGAGCGGCAGAGCCCCAACCAGCTCGGGCGTAAATTTTTGATAATAAGGATTGATGCCGGAGGCGATCATGTCGCCCCAGACGGCTGAAAGCCAGAAATCCTGCGTGAAGACCGGATAAGCAAAAAAGCTGACGACCGCGAAGGCGAATGACCAGGCCAGCAGACGCCGCGCCACTCCATCGTCCCGGCCATGATTGCTGCGGTTCAGCAGAAAGATTAAGGTAATTGCGGCAAGGCTCGCAATAATAAGGGGTATCGTGCGGACGGTGATGACGGAAAGCGGGCCGCCGAAAAATGCGCGGATTGCGTTTAGATTTTCCTGTCCGTAAAGCTGGCTGAAAAAGGCTGTCGCGTTTGTTGAAAATGCCGGCGGCCACAGAGCGGGCGCATGCGCATATGAGAGAACGGCAACCGCACAATAAGCAGTCAGCGCCGTAATACCTAACGCATCAATTAACCGTTTCAACGACGACGCCGACAAAAACTATCCCTCATACCGGAAGCGTTACCGAGACCAGTTCTGGTGACCCCAGAATACCAACACTTAATCGGTGCTTGAATTTGATCCTAGCTTTAAGGTTATTATCGATAGAGCTATTGTGGATCGGTTCGTGAAGATACTCTCAAATGATGCACAGCCATAAGACTTAAGATCCCTCATAAGAGTTCAGCAAGAATTTTCCCGACAATCAGGTTTCCTCTATTCGACATATGCAAATCCTGTTCCCAATAGAGGTCGTCCGTGTCGAATTCCCGTTTTTTCAATTCAACTATGAGGTCATAATATTTTAGGCCCTGCGACGACAAAAAAGCTATGAATTCTTTGTAAAATTTCGTCGCATTCCCCTCAACATACAAAGTCGACGGACCGGGGGGCGGCAAAACGAATTCGAGCTTGTAACCGTTTGCCAATGCATGAGCGTGCCATTCTTTGATGATGGCTTTGTTTTGATCGGCATAGCTGAAATCGGCATATTCGAGATAGCCGTTCAATGTCTGAAAATGGGTGAGCCGGTGCAGGTCATATATCTTCTTTTCCTGGTAAACGAAATATTTATCATACCATTCCAATCCGGGCTCTTCGCCGAATACGCCTAAATGCATGCCAAGCAAAGGAAGGTGATTGTTCACGGCATGGAGACCGATATTTAGAAACTGCGCGGTCATCGAATAGGTCATCAGGAAACGCGGCATCGAAAAGGAAGTGGGCCGTCCGTCCGCAGACGGTTTATCTGCCTCTCGCTGAGCTCTGATATGATCGAACCAACCCTGATCCATCTCAACTGCATTATTGTTTGTGTCAAGCATCCTGATGTCAGCAAGACCGCCATCGACAACGGTGGAATGCGGGTAAAGATAATCGTTGGCGACATCCGTGGGTGAGTAGAAAATCAGCACCCGCTCCGGCCAGTGGCCCAGCTTTTTCCCGATTTCAAGAAATTTCGAAAATTGATGCCGTTGCCCGGAATGCGTGACACCGCATTGCAGGATTTCAACCCCCTCGATTTTTTCCAGGATCGTGCCCATCAAATCTTCGAATTTGGCGTGCCCCCAGGCGATGCTGTCGCCGGCCATATACCAGAAACGCTCCACCGATGCGTCGACGGACTTATCGAAACATCCGATGTTGTTCGACCAGACGGGGTAGGAATAATCATCCAGGTAATGGATTTGATCGGTCCGCGGAACAGCTGTCGGTCTGATATCGAAACCGCGTTCAGGATGGGACTCGAAATAATCCTTGGGATAGCCGCGCCCGATCACTTCAATAACGTAAAATCCCTCCCGATAGCCGAAAAATCTGGACGCCACGCTTTCCGGAAGGCTGAAAAACAGGACGGTGTCGAGCAAGATGACCGTCAAGCCAACAATAAGAGCCTGAACAGACAAGCTCTTCAATATTCTTGTGACCACGCGCATCCGAGATCCCTGGTGCTTCCATGGAGATAATGCGCGGTCACTTGCGGCGTCCGCTTGTTCATTAGGCTCGGCCATCAGTCGAGCTCGAACTTGTCTTTATAGTCAACGGCCAGAGATTGATCCTGCGCGTTTTTGCGCAAAAGGCAGCTCCCCACCACCAGAGTTTCCATCTCCGTTCCCATGAAACACCGGAATGCATCTTCCGGTGTACAGACGATCGGTTCACCGCGCACATTGAAGCTGGTATTGACAAGGACTGAATAGCCGGTTTTTTCCTTGAAAGCGCTCAGCAATGCACGGAACTTCGGGTTGGCCTCATCATGGACCGTTTGTATGCGGGCGGAATAATCGACATGGGTGACAGCTGGAATATCCGAGCGCTGAACATTGAGCTTATCAATTCCGAACAGCGCATCCTCTTCTTCGCTCATGCGGCGCCGGCGATTGCGCTTTACATCGGCAACGAGCAGCATATAGGGGCTGTCTTCATCCAGTTCGAAATAATCCGCCACGTCCTCGCGCAGGACGGCGGGTGCAAAGGGGCGAAAGCTTTCGCGGTATTTGATTTTGAGATTTAACGTTTTCTGCATGTCAGGGTTCCGCGGATCGCCAAGGATCGACCGCGCGCCCAGCGCTCGTGGACCGAATTCCATGCGTCCCTGAAACCAGCCAACGGCATCACCCGCCATGAGCGCGTCCACCGTGCACTCCAGAAGAGCAGCTTCGCTCAGCACCTGATAGCGCGCTCCGCAACGCGTCAGCCGTTCTTCGACGTCGGCCTGCTCGTAATTCGGCCCAAGATAAGAGCCTTGCATCTTGTCGAGCCGTCCGTTGACCTCACGCGGTTTGTCAAAATGGATATGATAAGCCCCCAAAGCGGCCCCAAGCGCGCCGCCTGCGTCACCCGCAGCGGGCTGAATCCAGATGCGATCAAAATGGCCATCGCGCAAAATCTTGCCGTTCGCCACGCAATTGAGCGCGACGCCGCCGGCCATGCAAAGATTGCGGATGCCGTAAGTCTTTGCCAGATCGCGCGTAATGCGGAGCATGACCTCTTCGGTCACCTTCTGGATAGAGGCGGCCAGGTCCATTTCCCGCTGCGTCACCAGCTCCTCAGACGCGCGCGGCGGTGCGCCGAAAAGCTCGTGGAACTTGCGCGTCGTCATCGTCAGACCGGTGAGATAATTAAAGTAGCTCATATCCAGCCAGAAAGAGCCGTCCGGTTTGACGTCGAGGAGATGCTCCATGATCAGGTCGTAATATTTCGGCTCGCCATAAGGCGCGAGCCCCATGACTTTATATTCGCCTGAGTTGACCTTGAAGCCGGTGTAATAGGTGAATGCGGAGTAGAGCAGACCGAGACTGTGAGGAAATTTTATCTCTTTTTTCAGCTCAAGCCTATTGCCGCGGCCGATTGATATCGAACTTGTCGTCCATTCGCCCACGCCGTCCAGCGTAAGCACAACAGCTTCATCGAAGGGCGATGGAAAAAAGGCTGACGCGGCATGACTTTGATGGTGCCCGGCAAAAAGCAGCTTATTTGCGTCCATCTGTTCGGTAGCTGAAAAAGACTTCAGAAATTTAATCAGACCGCTTTTCTGGAAAAGCTTATCCTTAATCCAGATCGGCACCGCCATGCGGAAAGATTGAAAACCGCTGGGCACACAGGCCAAATACGTTTCGACCAGTCTTTCGAATTTCACCAGAGGCTTTTCGAAAAAGACGACATGATCAATGTCGTCCAGGTCAATATTCGCCGTTTCGAGGCAATAGCGGATGGCGTGCTCAGGGAAAGCTGCATCATGCTTTTTGCGCGTGAAGCGTTCTTCCTGGGCGGCGGCGGCGATGTAACCGTCTTCGATCAGGGCCGCCGCACTGTCGTGGTAAAAGGCTGAAATTCCAAGAATTCGCATTATCCGCGCTACAGCTCCCGCTTCAGCAATCGAACATAATCGGCTTTGACCCGAAACGCTTGCCACGGGTCATTGTTTCGCTCCGAAATGAAGCTGTTGCTGTCCCTGTGTCCCGTGATCCCAAAACCCTTTAGACATCTTCAAGAGCCTGTTCCGTTCACATGGAATCGGAACAAGGCTCTAATTTGTTGTTTTGGCACATTTTCTTCACGCGAACCGGTATCCAGCCCCGTCTTCATGGGGCCATGCTTCGC
>CAZMAC010000048.1:0-12167 GCA_964564085.1 uncultured Hyphomicrobiaceae bacterium | reverse complement strand
AAGAGCGGCAGCTCGGCCAGCGCCCAGCTATTGCTCGCGCCACAAACGGTCGTCGCAAAGACCGGCCCGATCTGCGCCGGAGAGAAAATCGCCATTGCAACGCCGCCCACGATGATGAGCGCGAAAGCAACCCAGACGCCGGCGGCCAGCAAAACGAACAGCAGGACCAAAAGCCCGGCTGATAAAAGAAGTTCCGGCATCGTGTGTCCTATTCCAGCGACTGAGTTTCAGACAGCGGCTTGCCTTCGCGCAGGGTGCGCATGAACAGATCGGCAAAGGCGATGGTGAGAATGGCAAGACCTATCGTCATAGGCGTCTGGCCGATCCAGATCGGCAGAGCGATGATCCCCGGCGATTTATCACCGAATTTGTAGCTCTCCATTGTCAGGTTCAACATGTAGTAGGCCGCCGCGCTGCTGATGATGCCGCAAAGGGCCAGGCAGAACAGGTCGGCGACGTAACGAAAACGCTCCCCGAGCACGCTCAGCACGAGCGTGACGCGGATATGTCCGCCGCGCGTCAATGTGTAGGCGAGGGCGAGGAAGGATGCGGCGGCTAGAAGAAAACCGGAAATATCGGCGTAGGACGGGATTGTCAGATTGGTGTCGACCAGCCTCAGCCGGGTGATGATGTTGAAGATGACCTGCAAAGCAACGACGCTGCAAATCCCCAGGATCATAAGGGCCGCCAGTGCCCCACTTAACACATAAAGGCCATCCAAGAGTTTGCGCACGGCGTTGCCCCCCAATTGCTGCCCGCTAGGGCCGCCGTTGAAGACGGCCCTTTGTGACGTGTTTCGATTTGCTTGCGCAAGATTTTCGGAAAGCCCTCTACTTCTGATAAGCCGCCAGAATACCCTTTGCGTCCTCGCTAGCGGTTTCGTTCCATTTCTCCAGCATTTGCGCGCCGATCTTGCGAAGACCGCTCATCAGCTCTTCGGACGGCTCAACAACGGTCATGCCGTTATCCTGAAGCTCCTTGGTTTTGGCTTCCGTTTCTTTCATGCTCATATCCCAGCCGCGCTCCTGGGCCGTTTTCGCCGCCGTTTGGATCGCTTCTTTCGTGGCGCCGTCCAGCGCTTCATAGCTATCCTTGTTCACGACAACGATGTTTTTCGGCACCCAGGCATTGATCGGCGTGTAATATTTGACGAAGTCCCAGGCTTTGGTGTTCGCGCCGGTCGATGGCGAGGTGATCATGGCCTCAACCTGTCCGGTCGTGAAGGCTTGCGGAATGTCGGGCACTTCCACTTGCGTTGGCGCGGCTCCGGCGAGATTGGCGAACATCTCCAGTAGCGGGTTGTAGGACCGGAATTTCAGCCCGCGCAGATCGTCGACGGTTTTGACCTCGTTCTTGGTGTAAAGGCCCTGCGGCGGCCAGGGAACGGAGTAAAGCAGGATCAGATTTTGTTCGGCGAGCAGCTTTTCGACAACCGGCTTTTGCGCCGCCCAAAGCTTTTTAGCATCGTCGTAACTTGTTGCCAGGAACGGCATGGAGTCGACGCCGAAGGCTGGGTTTTCATTGGTAATCAGCGACATGTAGAATTCGCCGATCGGCACTTGGCCGCTACGGACCGCATTCTTGATTTCAGGATGCTTGAACAGCGATCCGGCGGAATGGACGGTGATTTTCACTTCGCCGCCGGTCGCCTCGCCGACCTCTTTGGCGAACTCGGCGATGTTCTGCGTATGGAACGTTGCGTCCGGATAGGGCGTCGGCATGTTCCATTCCGCCGCAATCGCCGGCGACAGGTAGCCGGCAGCCGCAATCGCCGCCGCACCCGCTGCTTTTCCGAATTGTGTCATAAGCATTTGCTATCTCCTTCTCCGCACCATGGTAGATCGGCCTAACGTGCCGAATTATTCCTGTTTTGTCAGTCTTTCTTATTGGGATCAAAAGAGTAGCTTGCCCGTCTGTGCTCTGCAAATTGAACCTAAGCAGTAAGACCTGAAGGATTGTCATGAGCTGGTTCCAGCGAATGCTGAAATCGATTGTCTCGCCGCCGAGCGCCACAGAGATAGAAGCGGAGTCCCGAAGCTGGGTTGCGCGTTGCGGCACATGCGGGATGGAACGGTCAGTCTGGGAGCTTGGCGGTGTCAGATATAAATCAGCGGGCGAGCCATGGAAGTGGTTTAAATGTCCGAAATGCGGGCGAAGACGCTGGCATAAAATTACATTTCGGGGAGAGCGTGACGCTCCAGATTCGGCCGTTTGAAGTGGTAGACCTTCCTTGGTCCACTCTACAGCATTTCCAAAGGGCTTTTGCCCGAAGGCGGCGGAAATAGCGCATCCAGCTCGGCAAGCTGTTCCGCCGTTAGCGGCGCATCGAGTGCCGCCAGATTTTCCTTCAGCCGTTCCGGATTGCTCGATTTTGGAATAACGATCATATCATCTTGCGCAAGCAGCCATCGGAGCGCGGCCTGAGCGGGCGTCATCCCATGTGCTTTTGAAAAATCCGTAAGCTGACGGCTTTTCATCAGCCTTGCCTGTTCGAGCGGCGAATAAGCCATTGTCGGAATGCTGCGCTCACGCATCCAGGGCAGGGTTTCCCATTCGATGCTGCGTCGCGTCAGATTATACAGAAGCTGATTGGCAGCGACGTCCTTCCCTCCGGGCGCGTCCCAGGCTTCCTGAAGATCGCCTGCATCGAAATTGCTGACGCCGTAATGCCGGATCTTGCCGTCGTCCTTCAGCGACATGAAGGCTTCAAGCGTTTCGGCAATGGGAGTGCTGCCCGGCCAATGCAGGAGATAAAGGTCGATCCGGTTAGTGCCGAGACGTTTGAGGCTCCGTTCGCAGGCGGCGATAACGCCTTTGCGCGACGCATTGTGAGGGTAGACCTTACTGACAATGAAAAGCTCGTCGCGCCGCCCCTCGATCGCTTCAGCCATCACCTCTTCCGCGCCGCCCTCGCCATACATTTCGGCCGTGTCGATGAGCGTCACGCCAAGGTCGATGGCGAGCTTAATGATCGAGACCTCGTCCTTCCGCCGCGAGCGAGCCTCGCCCATACGCCATGTGCCAATGCCGAAAGCCGGTATTTTTTCGCCTGACGGCAGAGTGACGGTTTTCGATAAGGGCTGGGCGGCGCTCATGGCATCATCTCCTGGTTGGGCAGGCTGAAAGCTGCATGCATGACTTACCCATGCAGCTTTCCGGCGGTTTCTGCAATTTTGCGCCCCTGATAGCGGGCTCCGTCAAGCTCATTTTCGCTGGGCTGGCGAGAGCCGTCACCGCCCGCAATCATTGTCGCCCCGCAAGGCGCGCCGCCGGTCACATCATCAAGCGTCATCTGGCCAGCTTCCGCCATCTTTTCAGTATGGCCGTTAGAGGAGTAACAAAGAATGAGGACTTTTGTTATGGATGGATTCTTCAGGTTTGAAGCTGAAATGCGTTCATTGCAGTCCGGTTTCACTGCGCATTTTGGCGTGCGTTCCGGCAACGGCAATGGGTGTCCTCGCTAAGGCTCGGTTGCACGAATGCAGTTTATTGAAGCAGAGCGTGTCGTTCTGAGTACAAGGTGCAATGGCTGGAGGCGGAATGGATGACAGGGCCGGATTTTAAAGATCATTTTTCCACGCGCTCTGTGGGCTATGCCGCAAGCCGTCCGGACTATCCGCGCGAAGTTGGCGCTTATCTGGCTGAGCAGTCGCCCGGCCGCCAGCTCGCGCTCGATTGCGGATGCGGCAATGGCCAGCTATCCGTCCTGCTTGCCGAGCATTTCGAGCAAGTCGTCGCAACCGATGCCAGTACGCAGCAAATCGCCGCCGCCAAGCCGCATCCACGCATCGACTATCGCGTCGCGCCGGCGGAGGCGAGCGGTCTCGAGTCCGATAGCGCCGATCTCATTGTTGCCGCGCAGGCCGCTCATTGGTTCGATCTCGACGCTTTTTACAGCGAGGTCCGGCGGGTTGCAAAACCGGGCGCGCTTCTCGCGCTGATTACTTACGGCGTTTTCGATGTCGAAGGCGATGCGAATGGGGTTGTGCAAGACTTCTACTGGAAAACGATTCATTCCCATTGGCCACCCGAGCGCCGCCATGTTGAGGATGGCTATAGCTCGCTTGCCTTTCCATTTACCGCCTGTGCGGTCCCCGATCTCGCCATTGAGCGGCGATGGACCAGCGACCAGTTCCTTGCCTATATCGATACCTGGTCCGCCGTTCGCGCTGCTGAAAAGGCCGAGGGGCGCGGCATGATCGAGGATTTTGCGAAGGCGCTGGCCGTGGTCTGGCCGGATGGACAGGCTTTTGCAGTGCGCTGGCCGCTATCAATTCGGGCTGGACGAGTCGGCGATCATTGACTCGCATTGAACCCGGTCTGGAAACGCTTATTTCCTTTGACTGAGCGCCGATTTGATCGTCAGCAGATCATGCCAGGCCTGGCGTTTGGCGAGCGGGTTGCGCAAAAGATAGGCCGGATGCAGCGTCGCCATGGTCGGGATTGAGCGCCCCACGCTCTCATAGCTCTTCCATTTACCGCGCAGTTTCATAATGCCTTGTTCGGTATTCAGAACCTGCTTGGCCGCCGATCCTCCGAGGAGAACGAGGAGCTCCGGTTCGACCAGCTCGATCTGGCGCTCAAGAAAGGGCTGACATGCGAGTACTTCCTGCGGGGTCGGTGTGCGGTTGCCCGGCGGACGCCAATAAACGACGTTGGTAATGTAAGCCTCATCACGGCCAAAACCGATCGCGGCCAGCATCTTATCCAGCAATTGCCCGGCGCGCCCGACGAAGGGCTTGCCTTGCAAATCCTCATCCCGTCCCGGCGCTTCGCCGATCAACATGAGCTGAGCGTTTGGATTGCCGCGCGCAAAGCACAGGTTTTTTGCCGTTTTCTTCAGCGGACAGCCATCGAATTGAGCCACAGCGGCTTCTAATGCGGCAAGGTCCGGCGCTTGGCGGGCCAGATCATGGGCTGCTGCGGCGGCCGGGTCGCCCAAAGCAAGTGCGGGCGCGCGAAGCGGGGATGGCTCGCCCGGCCGCGGTGGCGACTTGGCAGGGGCTGACGGCTCGTCCCGGCGCTCTTCCCGCGATGGTGGCGGTGCATTTTCTACGGGCAGCTTGAAGGCTTTAGGGTCGTAGCGCGACCAGTCGAGCGGCGCATCCGCGACCGCCTCATCCACGCCCATGGCCCGATGCCACCGAAGCAGCTCCAGCGCCAAGTCTTCCCTCTCATCTCCCATTTTCGTACCGGTCGCTTATCATCTGCGGCGGTTCGCCATTCGTTTCGCTCTTGCGTCTCCTTTAGCATGGCTCTTACAACAAGGGCAAAGCCTGCGCCGAAGATGACCGGAACGGATGACAACTGAAGCGGAAGTGAGGGGATTATGACAGAGGCCGAAACCAGCATGCCCGAACGCGAAGGGATGGACTTCGATGTCGTGATCGTCGGCGCCGGACCGGCGGGCCTTGCGGCTGCCATAAGGCTGAGGCAGCTCGCGGCTGAGCATGACCGGGACATTTCCGTGGTGGTGCTGGAAAAAGGCTCCGAAGTCGGCGCGCATATTCTGTCCGGCGCTGTGATCGATCCCATCGGCTTAGACACGCTCCTGCCAAAATGGAAGGAGCTTGATGCTCCGGTGACGCAACAGGTGACCACGGACCGGTTCCGCTATCTCGGCCCTAGCGGTGAAATGCGCATTCCCAATTTCATCATGCCCCCGCTGATGAACAATCACGGCAATTACATTGTCAGCCTTGGCGATCTGACGCGCTGGCTCGGCGAGCAGGCCGGTAATCTCGGCGCGGAAGTCTACCCTGGTTTTGCCGCATCCGAGATTTTACGGAATGACGAGAACGCTGTGTGTGGCGTCGCGACCGGCGATATGGGTGTCGGCCGGGACAGTGAGCCGAAAGACAGCTTTACGCGCGGCATGGAGCTTCGTGGCAAATATTCCCTGTTTGCTGAAGGCGCGCATGGCTCGCTGACAAAGCAGCTCGTGCCGATGTTCGGACTACGCCAGGGTTGCGAGCCGCAGAAATATGGCATTGGCCTTAAGGAGTTGTGGCAGGTCAAGCCGGAAAACCACAAACCCGGTCTCGTTCAGCACACGCTCGGCTGGCCGCTTGACAACCGCACGGGCGGCGGCTCCTTCATGTATCATTATGGCGAGAACCTTGTCGCGGTCGGGTTTGTCGTTCACCTCAATTACGAAAACCCTTATCTCTCGCCCTTCGAAGAGTTTCAGCGGTTCAAGACCCATCCCTCGATTGCCCCTATTTTCGAAGGCGGCAAGCGCATCGGCTATGGCGCGCGCGCGATCACGGAAGGCGGCTGGCAGTCCATCCCGAAACTGGCCTTCCCGGGCGGTGCGCTGATCGGCTGTGCGGCTGGGTTCGTCAATGTTCCACGCATTAAGGGATCACATAATGCCATCCTGTCCGGCATCCTTGCGGCCGAAGCGGCGTTCGAGGCGATCGGCGAGGGCCGGGCGGGTGATACGCTCAAAGCATATGAATCGGCTTTCAAGGCAAGCGCCGTGGCAAAGGATTTGCGCCGTGTCCGCAATGTGAAGCCCATGCTCTCGCGTTTCGGGACGTGGCTTGGTACGGTGCTCGGCGGCGCCGAGATGTGGCTCAATACGGTCTTTCCGTTCTTCTCCTACACAATGAAACATGCCAAGACCGACAGCCAGACGGTGCGGCCTGCTTCAGATTTCAAGCCGATCGATTACCCGAAACCGGATGGCGTTCTGACCTTCGACCGGCTGTCTTCGGTATTCCTGTCCGGCACCAACCATGAAGAGGACCAGCCCGTTCATCTCGTCCTCAAAGACCCTGCGGTCCCCATCGACGTCAATCTGCCCAAATTTGCCGAGCCTGCGCAGCGTTATTGCCCGGCAGGCGTTTATGAAGTTGTGGAGGAGGGCGGCAGTAAACGCTTCCAAATCAACGCGCAAAACTGCGTCCATTGCAAAACCTGCGATATCAAAGACCCCTCGCAGAACATTAACTGGGTGCCGCCGGAGGGCGGAGGCGGCCCGAATTATGCCGGAATGTAGGCGTTTTCTTGTATTTTATTGGTTCTGCTTGCCTGAAATGCCGTTGTAACCGGGATTTTTCGGCATAACGCATATCCGTTGACCTGCGTCAACCGGCGATTCATAGTGGCAGCAAGCCGACTCAATCGCTTTTGGAGGGCAGCAATGCGAGCCTTTACGATCCGTAAGAGACCGTCACGTTCCGCCAGATTACGCCGATGCTTCTCTTACGCTGCGCTGGGCTTTGCAACATTGGCCGCAACCGGGGCGGCAGCCCAGAACTATCGCGGCGATCCGGAGCGCTGCCGTCAGCTCGAGCAGCAGCTCGTGGGCGAATGGCAGCGCGGCAATAACCCGCAAGATGCCGTTGTCCGGCTCAATCAGCAGCTTGAAGGACTTCAGCGCGAGCGCCGTAAGCTGGAAATCGAAGCGGACCGGCGGGAATGCTATGAGGAGTTCTTTATTTTCGGCCGGTCTCTGCGCCGGACCAAAGCATGCATTCAGCTCGACGGCGACATCGAGCGCCTGCGCCGTGATATTTCGACTGTGAGCCAGCGGCGCGAAGCATTGACCAACACCGCGCAGCGGCGTCTCCGGCGCGACGATCTCGTTGCCGAGCTGGCGCGATATGGGTGCGGCGAGAATTATGAGCGCGAAAATGCCGCCCGGCGCAAGCCCGATTCCTTCTTTTCGCTCTGGGAAGATGATGACAGCGCATATGATCGCGGCTATGCGAACAGACAGCGCCAGCAATCGGACCTGCCTTTCGCATCTTACCGGACGATGTGTGTGCGGCTTTGCGACGGCTATTATTTTCCGGTCAGCTTCTCAACGCTGGCCAGCCGCTTCCAGGACGATGAGATCAAATGCAAGGATCAATGCGCCGCGCCGGCCGAGCTGTTTATCTATAAAAACCCCGGTGAGGATGTGGAGCAGATGGTGTCCTTGGGCGGCGAGCCTTACAACAACCTGAAAAACGCCTGGCGCCACCGGAAGGATTATGTCAAAGGCTGCTCATGCAAGCCCGGCGAATATTCCGCGCATGAGATCGAGCTTCACGACCAGGGTGGACAAAAGCAGGCAAGCGCTTCGGCCTCCAAATCCGGCTCGGCCTCAACGCAAGGCGACAATCAGAGTAACACAACGATTGAGCGAAATGCCGGGCCGATCCGGTGAGAACCGCGATCTGTATCTTTAAGACACGATCATATGCGGATTGGGGCTGTTTCTGTGTGGAGCGATACCGGTTGCGTCAATTCGCGGGCGGCTGCTTGGAGGGGGCGGCTGCGAGCGCCTGGATCGCTTCTTCAGCATTGGCCTCGCGGGCATAGTCGAGCGGTGTTCGTCCGTTGATCATCTTGCGGTCCGGATCGGCGCCAAGATCGATCAGAAGCTTGATCAGGTCGGCCTGATTGTTTGTCGCCGCAAGAGCAAGCGGCGTGCGGCCTCCGGCATCGGCAACATCCACATCGGCGCCCAAATGAACGAGGATGCGTATCGCAACCGCCGTTTCATTGCGGTTCTTGTCTTCTAGATAATGCTCAACAGCGCTGATCAGCGGTGTACTGTCGCTCATATCGCCGGCGCGGGCATTGACATCGGCTCCAGCCTCGCCGAGCAACCGGACAATCGAACCGGCGTCCCGCATTTTAACGGCATGATGCAGGGCCGTTCGCCCGGTACGGTCACGCAAATTGGGATCAGCGCCGGCTTGCAACAGGATCTTGGCCATTGCCTTCGTTTCGGCTGCCATGATCGGCGTCATTTGAGATAATTGCTCCGGCCTGTTGGGGTCTGCGCCGCGCTTGATCAAATCATGAAGCTTATTTGCGTCTTCAAAAGCAAGCGCCGTCCACATCGCTTGTTCCAGCGACATTTGCAAAGCGGATTGATTTCCGGGCGCAGGCCATTTCTTCATTATTGTCAGGCCGTTTTCGATGGCTGCCTTCGCGGGGTCGCCGGCCTGGGCGGGAGAGATAAATGAGCTGCTCGGGCTTTGGAAAGCCGCAGCAAGAGCGAGGCCACAGATAAGCGTAGCCGCGCGTGTTGGCGCTTTGGATTCCAAATAAGACTTTAGCATTCGATTCCTGAAGAGCCCCCCGGCCCCATGTAAATCATCGCACGGAAAAGTCATTTTCGGCCAAAAATTGACCATGCGCCAAAAACGCGAAGCACTAAATTCTAGCCTTTGGAGTATAGCGGCAAATAGCGGCTGTGTCCCAATTAATAAATCGCAATTTTGGGGCATAAGCGTTCTATTTATCTTTTAATGACAAGGGTTTTGGATTGCCGGGTCTGCCGCGACCTGAGGTTTTCATGCTGTTTCACCGCTGAGCCTTGCGGATGCTCTGGATTTCCCGATCAACGGGAAAAGCTGTTTTAGCTCAGGACCGCCACTCCGGCCCGTCAGAGCCAGTCTCAAAGGGTGAAACAGAGCTTTGCCTTTCGCGCCTGTCGCTTCCTTGACGGCATTGGTCCAGGTGGTCCAGCTCTCCGGTCCCCAGGGCTCCGGGGGCAGCAGCTCAGAGGCCGCCGCCAGCAGCTCGGGCGACTCGACCACCGGCGTTACCGGCCCGGAAATCACACTCCACCATATTTTCACATCATCGAAGACGGTCAAATTCGGGCGCACAGCGTCCCAAAAGGCTGCGCCGCCGGAAATGCCTTCTGTCTCCAAACGGCTGGCGGCCTGTTCATAGGACAGATCCTGCAAATGCTTTGCGTTGAGCGCTTTCAATTCCTCAAAATCGAATCGGGCCGGTGCTCGTGACAGCTTGGCGAAATCAAATAATCCGGCAAGTTCGGTCAAACTCTTATAGGGAGCGACCGCGTGCGCGGTGCCGATGGTTGCCGAATGAGACAGTACGGCGAGCGGCTCCAGCCCCGCCTCGCGGAAGGAGCGGATGGAGAGCGATCCGAGCCGCTTGGAAAGCGCCTGACCGTCCGCGCCGACCAGCAGATTGTGATGGGCAAAGCGCGGCGGGGTCGCATCGATGGCTTCGAAAAGCTGAATTTGGACGCCGGTATTTGCGACATGGTCCTCGCCGCGAATGACATGGGTGACGCCAAATTCGGCATCGTCGACGACGCTTGGCAGCGTATAGAGATAGGTCCCGTCTTCGCGTACCAGAACCGGGTCGGAAAGCGAGGACGCCTCGATGGTTTGATCGCCGCGGATCAGATCGTGCCAGGCAACTGTTCGCTCTTCCAGCAGAAAGCGCCAGTGAGGTCTGCGTCCCTCGGCATGAAGTTTTTCACGTTCCTCATCCGTCAGTTTGAGGGCGGCGCGGTCGTAAACCGGCGGCAGACCGCGCGCCAGCTGGCGTTTGCGTCGCCGCTCCAGTTCATCGGGCGTTTCATAGCAAGGGTATAGCCGGCCCGCTTTTTTCAGCGATTTGACGACGGCGTCATAACGGTCGAAACGGTCCGACTGCCGAACTTCCTTGTCCCAATCGAGCCCGAGCCAGCCCAGATCCTCACGAATACCCTCAACATATTCTTCCTTCGAGCGCTCAGTGTCCGTATCGTCGAAGCGCAGAATGAATGTGCCGTTATCGCGACGGGCGAAGAGCCAGTTGATCAGGGCAGGGCGCAAATTGCCAATGTGTATCCGGCCGGTCGGGCTTGGGGCAAATCGGACGACAGGGGTCATGAGGTTTCGCGAAATTTGTTGATGATCGGATAGCGGCGGTCGCGGCCGAAATGGCGGCTGGTAATTTTTACGCCGGGTGCGGATTGGCGGCGTTTATATTCAGCCAGATATAACAGCCGCTCAACTTTCTTGACCGTTTCGGCTGCATGGCCGCGCTTGACGATCTCCGAAATCGGCATTTCCTCATCGACGAGACATTCGAGAATATCGTCGAGTTCGTCGTAAGGCGGCAGAGAGTCCTGGTCTTTCTGATTTTCACGCAGCTCGGCGGTCGGCGCTTTGGTGATGATGTTTTCCGGAATGACGATGCCCTCGGGGCCAAGGCACCCCTTCGGACGGGCTGCATTGCGATAACGCGAAAGCCCGTAAACCTGCATTTTATAAAGATCCTTAATCGGATTAAAACCGCCATTCATGTCGCCATACAGCGTTGCGTAGCCGACCGAGACTTCCGATTTATTGCCCGTCGTCAGCAGCATCGCGCCGAACTTGTTCGAGGTCGCCATAAGCAGCGTCCCGCGAGTGCGCGACTGGATATTCTCCTCGGTGATGTCGGGCGTGCGGCCTTCAAAAAGGGTCCGCAGGCTTGCTCCAAAGCCTTCAACCGGCGCTTCGATCGGCACGATATCGTAACGCACGCCGAGCGCTTCGGCGCAAGCTGCCGCGTCGTTCAGGGATTCATTGGATGTGTAACGATAGGGCAGCATGATGCAGTGGACACGGGAGGCGCCAAGCGCATCGACGGCCATGGCTGCCGTTAGCGCGGAATCGATGCCGCCGGACAGGCCGAGGACGACGCCGGGAAATCCTGCCTTTTCAACGTAATCTCTGAGCCCGGCGACACAGGCCAGATAGACGGCCTCCTCGCCCTCTTCGAGCAGCGCGCGGCTGCCGGGCGCGCATTGCCAGCCCTCCGCGGTGCGCGTCCAATCCGTTATTGAAATGCCCGGTTCCCAGGCCGGCATCTGCACCGCCAGTTCGCCGCCCCGGTTAAGAACGAAGGACGAGCCGTCAAAGACCAACTCGTCCTGTCCGCCAAACTGGTTGACATAAACGAGCGGCAGGCCGGTTTCAGCCACGCGCGCCACGGAATGGTTCATGCGGATATTATGCTTGTCCTTGGTGTAGGGCGAGCCGTTCGGCACCAGCAGCATCTCCGCGCCGGTCTCGCTCAAACATTCGCAGACATCCTCGTTCCAGATATCTTCGCAGATCGGCGCGCCCAGGCGGATATCGCGGAAATTGATCGGCCCCGGCATCGACCCGGTTGCGAAGACGCGCTTTTCATCGAACACGCCGTAATTCGGCAGGTCCACCTTATGACGGACATCGCGGATCGCGCCGCCTTCGAGTAGGGCAACGGAATAATACGGCTTCTCATCGCCGGGCCACGGCGTGCCGATCAGCATGTCCGAGCGGCCGCGATCTTCCGCGCGAAAGACCTTACCAGCAGCGCCCTCGCCGAGAATCTCGAGCAAGCGGTACCTGCCGTCTCCGCTGTCGCCGACATCCATGGAGCGAGCCTAGCCGAGT
>CAZMAC010000047.1:0-12195 GCA_964564085.1 uncultured Hyphomicrobiaceae bacterium | reverse complement strand
GGGTCCTCAATTCTGAAGCAGGAAATAGGGGTTGAGCATGAGAGCGACCGTCATCGCTTCGATCGCCTCCGACGGTTTGCGTTTCGTATAAGTGTCGCGCACGAAATCACGCCAGATCTCATATTCGCTTTTCGGCGCGTTGTAGCCCATCATCGCCAGCCAGAAGGCGATCAAAACATCCTCACTTCTTGCCTCAGCGGACGGCCAAGTGCACAAAGCTTCCAGCGTATCGAAAAACGGCTCGTTCAAAAGCAATTGCGGAGACGCACAGCTGGCGGCGAGACTTTTGGCAAAGCGCGAAAAGGCCAGACGCAGCAGCACCATATTGACAGCATTCGGCTGCCCGTTTCGGAATGTGTGCTCCGTTCCGAAGGCGGACCAGGTCCCCGTCAAATCGTCGAGACCGTCTGCCGGCATGAAGCGGTCGAGTTCGATCGGCGCTTCCAGAGGCGCAATACGCGCTGAAAGCTCTTTCGACAAAGCACTCAATCCCTTGAATTGCGCAGGCGCCGCTCCCGCCGCCATTGTGGCTGCGAAAAACCAAAACAGGAATGGGACCAGACAGCGACGCATGGTTTACTTCGCCTCCAATTTTGAAAGCTCTTCCCGTACCCAGAGAAAAAGCTCCTGACGTTCCTGGCTCGACATTGGCTTGTTCTTCGGCATTCTGATTTTTGTATCGGTCGAGGCCAGGCGCGCCGCGATCTGCTGCAATGTCTTGCTCGCAGGTTTTAATTTCCCCTTGCTGTCCAGATGCTCAAAAGTACGCCCCTTTCCACCCGGCGCGGCGATCCATTTGCGAAGGTCGAGCGTGTTGAGGCCGTCATTGCCCTCATGGCACTGGACGCAGTTCTTCTCCAGGATATAGGCAACGCGGCACGGCGGACGACCGGCCGTCGCCGTCTGAGGCGCATAGTCGTAACACTGATGAGGGTCAGGATTTCGTGTCTCATAAGTCTTGCTCTCAAGCAGGCGGACCACAGCGTTTTTGAATGCGATGGATGAGTTTTCCGCCGCCTCGTTTTCAAAATTCGTGGTAAGCGCGTCCAGATAATTTCCGTCCACGGTCTGCTTCTCGCCGAGAACATATTCCGTCAGACGTTTCATCAGACAACGCTTGGCTTCCGGCGCCTTGCGGATGATTTTCGACAGATCTGAAAGCGAGGAGCCGTAATCATTCTTCTCTGTCCAGCGCGGCGACCGGATATAGCCGACATCCCAATTCCGGCCCGACTCTTCCGGTGCGCGCCAGGTGCTCAGATATTTGCTGCGGTTCATGCTCGCCAGATCGTCGAACACGATATCAGGAGAGGATGATGCATCGAAAAAGAGCGCACCATAATTGCGGAAGAATCCGGCCATCGGATCAAGCTTGTAATGACAGGAGTAGCACGATGTCTGCGAACCATGTGCGCCGCCGACATGCTCCTTAGGATCGTCAAATCCGACCGGGTTGAGATCGTCGCAAAAATACCGCTTCAGGACATAGGCAGCGCGCTTGCGATTATAATTTGTCGAAGAATTGGCGAGCGCCGTTCCCTGTTCGAAACCAAAGACCGGCCATGGCGTTTTGTCAGGAAATGCCGTGTTATTGAGAGGCTTGAATTCGGCGACCGTGTCGGGACCGTAAATCGTCGGTTCGAATTTGAAGACTTCCGCAAAGGCACGGTCCAATTGCTCGGTGACCGTGACGAGCTTTTCTTCCAGATGTTCCAGGCCGTCTTTGTTTTCAAGCTTTTCACACTCTTTTTGCAAAGAGCTCTGCAAAGTATTGAAAGCGAATTCCGGCAGACCCGCCCGCATCAAAATAAAAATTTCGGTGTCCGTAAATGCGCGGAAAAGCTGTTTGGTCAATTCCGTGCGCTGATCGAGGACTTCTTCGAGCTCGGCGCAAAAACTCTCAAGGGCAATCGGTTCTGGCCCATTCAGCATGGCCAGCATGTCTTCGAAACGCGCATAGAGTTCGCCCACGGCTTTATCGCGAAGCTGTTTTGGCGCGAGCTTGGCTTCGCCTTCGGGAAGAGCGTCCTCAGAAGGGACGACCGAAAGCGGCGGCATGAAATAGCTGCCTTCCAAGTCGAACAGCTTTAGATAGTCACCATTCTCAAGCAGCGCTTTCGCCGAACTGATCGCATTTGAAAAGTCGTAACTGCTATGAACATATTGACCGTCGACCTTCAAACTGTCGATCTTGAAGCCGAGGAAATACATATTGAAATCGAGGACCATATTGCCGAAGCGTTCGTCTTCCATGAACTCGCGTACGATTTGTTCCTTGGAGAGTGTTTCCAGCCACTCGATATTTTCGTGAGGTGCCAGCCCTTCGCCGCTTCTGAGCAGTCTTGCAGTTTTTTCGATCCACCAGCGCTTGTGCCATGAATCGTCTACAAAACCGGAGCCGGTCGAAGCCGTTGCGGCCTGGTTTTCGGACGTTGTGCCAGCCTTGGCATCCAGCAAAAGAATGGGATGAGATGTCGGTAAGAGATACGCGCCAGCCGTGGCACCAACAATAACGGCGATGAGAACTGCAATTGCAGTTCGCGAAACGGGTCCCTCAAAAAGGCTCATGAACTTTATTGCTTAACTTTGTCTCTTTTCGGCAGGCTTTTCATGTCCGGCATCGGTGCCGATTAATCACCCGCTCAAGCCGGAAGGGCATGACGTCGATGAAATTCCCCGCCTTTGACTTTTTTCATTTCGACTCTCAGATTCTGGCATGTGTAGGCCATCACAGCAAGCCGTGCGAACCTTCAAAATTGTAACGGTGTGTGGCGAAGACTCTGTCCAAAATGCCTTAAATTTCATCTTTATCGGCTTTTCAGATAAACAATCGCTAAAACAAAATTAAGGCCGTGCCAGAAAGGGCACGGCCTGACCATATTATGGCGAGTCGGATCTAACGAGATCAATCGCGTTTTAAGCGAGCCGGTCGCTTTAAGAGCCGCATTTCTCCTCGAGCTTTCCGAAGGCTTCATCGATTTTTGCCGACTCTTCGGATTCCGACTCAACAACTTCTGCAACACCGAAAGCTTCCTGAATATCTTCGCTGAGGCCAGAAATATACGTATCCATTTTCTGCCCTAACTCTTCGGCCTTTTGGTCGTCGCCGTCTTTGAGGCCCTCCATCTCTTTCAAGATCGCGCAATAGCCCTCAACCTGTTTCTTGTCTTCGACAAAGCTGTTTATGGCTTTCATGGCCGCATCGACGTCTTCGGCCGATGGCGCCTCTTCCGTGGCTTCCTCTTGAGCCGTGTTTTCCTGTGCGGCGTCATCGTTTTTCTCGGTCTGTGCGAAGGCCGGCAAAGCAAGCAGTGCACACAGGCTTGTAATAGCGATGATAGTCTTCATAACAGTCTCCTTATTCAGCTTAAGAGTGTTGTTTGAGTGAGCGGACAGGCTTTGATGTGGAAAAACATAGGTGCAGGAGCAACAAAAAAATAAGGCCGCCCGCTAGCGTATAAGACTGGAAGATATTGAACGGCGTTTGCGCCAATAGATTGAAGACGGCAATAAAATTGCTTAGAAATACATAACTAATAGCGAGGATGGTTAATCCACGCAGATCTCCTGAAAGTCGTCCCGCGATATATGCAAAGATAGGCAAGAACACACCATAATGATGTTCCCACGCAATTGGCGATGCAATTGTCAGGCTGACCGCGACAATCGAAAAAGCAAAGCTACGCTTATGTGCACTGCTCTTGCGTAAAAAGGCGGCAAGGAGGATCACTGCCGAGTTGGCAAGCGTTCCCCAATAGACCCACGGATTATAGGGCGGGAACCCATAGGCGTCGAACTGTGCATTCGCATATTGTTCGGGCGCGAAAAGGCTGGCCAGCCGGTTTAACAGCCCATTGAGCGACTGGTTCGCGTAGTAAGATTCACCTCGTTCGGAGATGAAGGATAGGACGCGCAGATAATCCAGATGGTTCGCCCAACCGTAATGCCAGATCGAAAGCACAAGCCCTGAAAAGCCGACAGCCACACACGCAATGGCAAAACGCCATTCGCTGTTAATCGCGCCCCACAGTGCAAACAGCCCATAATGCGGCTTCATGAGGCAAATCAATCCCATCGCCACCCCGCTGGCAGCCCTGTTGCCGAAAACGAAAAGAAGCATGGCCGCGGCGAAAATCGAATTGATCCAAAGCTGGATTTGGCCAAGCGTAAATGCCTTCACGGCCGGATAGAATGTCAGCGTGAAGCCGAAAACCAGCGCGATTCGAATAATCGCTGCGATATCGAAGGCATAGGCTTTCCCAGATTTACGCAACCCGGCTTCCAGCAGGGCGGCGCTCGATAAAGCTGTTATGATAAGAAACGCCCAGCCAGCGAGATCATTAACCGGCGGAAGGCCTGGGAAAACCATCTCGTCATAGGTGCGGACCCACTCTTCACCGAACAGAAACATGCCTTCCAGCGCAAACAGCGCCGAGGGCGGATATTGGAACTTGATGCCCTGTTCGAAGAAGATCTTTGCGTAAAGAGGCTTGTCGCCGGGCTCTTCCAGATAGCCGAGCGCGGCCGCCATCGGTCCCCAGGAATCATCCCCGCCAATGCCCCGCAAGACGTCCCAGCTTTGCTGAAGAACCGTGTCCTGGAAGCCGCCCGGTGACAGCCACCAGATCAGACCGTTGACGACCGCGATATTGAACAGAAAAAACACCGCAAGCCGCCATGTGAATGCGGCATGGGAAAGCTGAACGCCGAAACCGGCAGCTCTTTCTGCATTGATGGTCGGATTGTTGCTTTTCATTACCGCATTCAGTGGCTATGCCGGGATTGTTCACATAACGCTTATAAACTGACTGCCGGCATCGCAAGCATTGAAAGGCTGCCAAGTGGAACGGATATGTATCAAATTGCGTCCGATCAGCGGTCGATATAGACCTGCGACAAATCCCTGTGGTAGGACGTCCTTCGGAAACAACTGAGGATTTTTAGCGAATGAGTTTTCTCGCTGAATTCTGGGACTATATGAAAGTCCGTAAGAAATTTTGGCTGCTGCCGGTATTCATGGTGATGATCTTGCTTGGCGGCCTACTGGTTCTTTCGCAGGGCTCAGCCGTGGCGCCGTTCATCTATACATTATTCTAGATCTGCTGATTCCAGGATGAAGAAGTTCGTCTTTCCTGCGCTTTTGGTAACAATCGCGCTTATCATTACGGCGGCCTTTACCGAGGTCGCCGTGCGGCTGGTTGCCGATGATGGAATGCAGTTCGATCTGGAGATGTGGAAATATGCCCGGGACGTAAAGGTCGTCTCGGATGATCCGAAGATCGGACATGAGCACGGGCCGGATCGTGAAGCGTATCTGATGGGCGTCAAGGTCGAGACGAACTCGAAAGGCCAGCGCGATCGCGAGATCCCGTATGATCGGACGCCGGGCGTGTTGCGCATTGCGATGGTCGGCGACTCTCTGACCATGGGGTGGGGGGTGCCATTTGAGAGCCTGTTTTCAAAACGGATTGAGCGGCTATACGAACAGGTTGGAACCAAAGCAGAAGTCGTCAATCTCGGCGTCGGCAATTGGAACACAGTCCAGGAAGTCTGGTATTTTCTGACGAAGGGTTATAAATTTAACCCTGACATCGTTGTTATGAATTATTTCGTCAATGACGCCGAGCCGACGCCCGAAAACCGCGAAGAGCCTAGCTGGCTGCTGCGTAACTGCTATTCCTGCGTCTTTTTCAAAGGGCGGCTTGATACGTTGCTCAGGCAAGCCACGACCCGGCAGAATTGGGCGGACTACTATCTCGGACTTTACGACGGAGGAAAATCGGAAGGATGGCTGGCCGCCAAGGCTGCGATCAAACAGCTTGCGGATTATTGCAAAGAAAACGATGTCAAACTGTTGATCGCTCATCTTCCCGAACTTCACGACGTCCAGAACTACCGCTTCGGCATCGTCACCGAATTGGTTCGGCAGGTGGCCAATGAAAATAACGTTCCCTTCGTCGATCTCCTGCCAAATCTGCAGTTTCAGGCGTCGGAAGATCTCTGGGTGACCCCTCCGGATCCGCATCCCAATGCATTTGCCAATGAGCTGATCGCCGCAGGGCTCTTTAACGCTCTGCAGAAAATCGACGTTCCCAAATCCGCGCAAAATCAGCAAGGCGCTGAACTAACGCCGGCCGTCCAATAGGTTTGAAAGGCGCATCGGACTTATAGCCCGCTGAAGCGAAACCCGACCGCGCAAGCCGAAGCGACGGCGAGGACGGCGGGGATGCCCCAGTGAAAGCGCAGTAGTAAAACGCCGCTCAACGCTGCCAAAGCGACGACGCGCCAGTCCAGCGTGGCAATCTCCGGCACCCATAATTTCAGAACCCCGCTTTCAATCAGCGCAACTTCGCCGAAAAACACATGCAGGCCGAACCATAGCGCCAGATTGAAAATCACGCCCACAACCGCTGCCGTAATGGCGGCTAAAGCGCCTCTCAGACGCGGCTGCGCATTGATCCATTCCACATAGGGGGCGCCGGCAAAAATCCATAAGAAACATGGCGCAAAAGTTGCCCAAAGCGCGGTGAGCGCGCCGAGAAACGCCATCGCCCAGGCCGCATCGCCGCCTGCCCGCCAGGATGCGAGAAAGCCGACAAATTCCGTTACCAAGATCAGCGGCCCCGGCGTGGTTTCGGCCAGCCCCAGCCCGTCCATCATCTGCCCGGCTTCAAGCCAGCCATGCCTGACGACAACGTCCTGTCCCATATAGGCAAGAACAGCATAAGCGCCGCCAAACGTGACCACAGCAAGTTTTGAGAAGAACCAGCCAAGTTGCGCGAGGATGTGGTCACGCCCGAAAATAGCGGCCACTGCGACGAGCGGTGCAAACCAGATGACCAGCCATATACCGATTGTCTTCAACGTTTGCGATGCGCTGGCGAGCGCATGCGTCTGAACGGCGGGCTGTTCGCTTGACGCCCCACTTTTCCGGAAAAAGCCGATCGCGGCCGCGACTAGTACGATCAACGGAAACGGCAAGGCAAAAAAGAAAATCGCGATAAAAGCAGCCGCGGCGATAAGCCAGTGCTCGTTCCGCTTCAAAGCACGCCGGGCAATCCGAAGAAGCGCCTCGACCACGATCACCAGAACCGCCGCCTTGACGCCGAAAAAGATCGCCTCGACCACCGGCACCTGCCCAAATGCAGCATAGATCGCCGACATCGCCAGGACGACCAGCGCACCGGGCAGGACGAAAAGTAAACCTGCTGCCAATCCGCCCGCCAGCCCGTGCAAACGCCAGCCTGCATAAGTCGCGAGCTGCATCGCTTCCGGGCCGGGCAAGAGCATACAAAAGCTGAGCGCATTCAAATATTGCTGCTCGCTCAGCCACTTCTTCTCTTCGACAATGACGCGGTGCATCAGCGCGATCTGCGCTGTCGGACCACCGAAAGAGAGGATGCCGATCTTTGCCCAAGTCCCGATCGTGTCGGCAAATTTCGGAGCATCGCTGCCGTCGGCTGTTACTCCCATCGAAATATTCGACACCATGCACCTCAGGCTGCCTTGTTCGTTGACGGCCAGTTATGGGTCTCATCGCGAGCATCCCGGCACCACCGATAAAACGCATCATATAGCGTCATCCCGGTGTCAAGCTGCTTCAAATCGTCATCGAACATTTGCGAAAGGCCAAGTGAAGCTGCGAGCAGACCGGCTGCCTGTGGCGCGAGGTCGAGGCGCGCTGTATCTGCGCCGCGGACCATAGCAGCCAATCGCAGGAGCGGCTCCGATTTCAGCGAGAATTCTTCGATCATCGTGTCGAATGTGCAGGTCTCGCCGCGATGACTCCAGAAAACGCCGTCAATATCAAACGGCATCGCATTGAAACGATCGGCGACGGCTTGAACTTCCTGCGGCGACACGAAAAGAAAGACGGCCCGCGGATCGACAAATCGCCGGATCAGCCAGGGGCAGGCGATACGGTCGATCTTCGGGCGCGAGCGCGTCATCCAGATCGTTCGCCCGTCCGCATCGCGCTGAGGAATTTTTTCTGCCGGAACGAGAAGCTCGCCAGCTGCCTCCCAGGCAACCGAGCCGCCATCCAACGAAGCCGCTTCAATGCCGTTCCATCGGAGCCAGGCAACAACGCCCTGGCTCAGTTTTTTGCCTCGATGGCAGATCACGACAACGCGCTTGCCGTCCAGCGCCTCGCTCCACGCGGCAAACGCCTGATAATCCTCACGCTGCGATCCGGGGATCAGTCGGGGATCAGCGTTAAAATCCTCGTCTATTCGGACATCGATTAACACCGGACAGCTGGGCAGTCCGATCAAAGCAGAAAGTTCTGCAACTGTGATTTGGGGATTGAGCTGATAAGACATGAGCGTCCGTTCCTTATCGTAAGGCGATGGACGCGATCCTTGGGCTCATGCCTGTCGGGGTGGCCGCGATAACCCCGAGCGGAAATCATGCGCGCAGCGGGCTTAGCCGTCAAGGGGAAAGCCTTTACCGAGCACGATAGCGATTTTGATCTTGAGACGCAAAGTGTCGCGAATGCGCTGGACATGCGAAACGAGGCCTCTTCTTTCCAAAAAGCCGATTTCCAACACGGCCGGTTGATGTTTAACTAGAGCCGACCGCTGATCGTCGCAGCGGAATGCCTTTCAATTTCAAATCCCGGGAGACGTTAAAAATGCGGATGAAATTCATACTGCCATTTGTGGCCGCGATGCTGTTGCCGATAACGGCAAACGCAAAAACCTTGGTGTTCTGCTCCGAGGGGTCACCGGAAGGATTCGATCCGGCGCTGTACACGGCGGGTACGACTTTCGATGTCAGCTCGCGCCAGGTCTATAATCAACTTGTGGAATTTGAGCGCGGAACGACCAGTATCGTTCCGGGCCTTGCTGAAAGCTGGGAGATCTCCGACGACGGCCTGGAATACACGTTCAAGCTGCGCCAGGGCGTGAAATTTCACTCTATCGACGGCTTTACACCGAGCCGGGATTTCAACGCCGACGATGTCGTCTTTAGCCTGATGCGCCAGAAGGACAAGGATCATCCCTGGCATCAATATACGGCGGGTACGGCGTGGGAGTATTTCAACTCGATGTCGATGCCGGATCTGTTCAATCGTGTTGAAAAGATTGACGATTACACCGTCAAGATCGTCCTCAACAAGCCGCAAGCGCCGATGATCGCCAATCTCGGCATGGATTTCGCCTCGATCCTGTCCGCCGAATATGCCGATAAGCTGAAAGCGGACGGCAATTTGGAAGCGCTCAATCAAAAGCCGGTCGGCACAGGGCCGTTCAAAGTCGTCGCCTATCAGAAAGACGCCGTGGTTCGTTTCGCCACCCACCCGGATTATTGGGAAGGCAAGGCGCCGGTCGATGCATTGATCTTCGCGATCACGCCTGACCCATCGGTCCGTTATCAGAAGATGAAAGCTGGCGAATGCCAGATCATGGCCTATCCCAACCCGGCGGACCTTCAGTCCATGCGCGACGATCCGAATATTAAAGTGATCGATCAGGAAGGGCTGAATGTCGGCTATCTCGCCTACAACACGACGATTGCGCCGTTCGACAAAGTGGAAGTCCGCAAGGCGCTCAACATGTCGATCAACAAGCAGGCCATTCTCGACGCCGTGTTCCAGGGCGCGGGGAAGATCGCGAAGAACCCGATCCCACCAACCATCTGGTCCTATAATGAAGCGACCAAGGACGATCCTTACGATCCGGATGCCGCAAAAAAAATGCTTGAGGAAGCGGGCGTCAAAGATCTGGAAATGAAGATCTGGGCCATGCCGGTTCAGCGCCCCTACAATCCGAATGCGCGCCGCATGGCCGAGCTGATTCAGGCCGATTTCAAGAAAATCGGCGTAGAGGCTGAAATCGTCTCTTATGAATGGGGCGAATATCTCAAATTGTCCAAGGAGAAAGACCGTGACGGCGCAGTCCTTCTCGGCTGGACGGGCGATAATGGCGACCCGGACAACTTCCTCGCAGTGCTTCTCGGCTGCGACGGCGTTGGCGGCGCAAACCGCGCACAATGGTGTCATCAGCCCTTTGAGGACGTTGTTCAAAAAGCCAAAGTCGTCTCCGATAAAGCCGAACGGACGAAGCTTTATGAGGAAGCGCAAATCATCTTCAAAGAACAGGCACCTTGGGCAACGATTGCGCACTCCGTCCGCTTCCAGCCGGTGCTGAAGCAAGTCACCGATTTCAAGATCGACCCCCTTGGCGGCCATATCTTCTATGGCGTGGGCTTGGAAGACTGAATCGTCTCAAGCGTTTGCACAATTTCCGCCGCGCATTGTTCAACTTTCGATGCGCGGCGGCATGGTTAGGCGATCATGCTTGCTTTCATCCTGCGCCGTGTCGGCCTTCTCATCCCGACCTTTATCGGCATCACCATCGCAGCTTTCGGATTCATCCGCCTTCTGCCGGGCGACCCGGTGCTGCTTATGGCCGGCGAACGGGGTATTGAGCCGGAGCGGTACCAGGAGCTTATGCGCCAATTCGGCTTCGACCGTCCGCTCTATGAGCAATATTTTGACTTCCTGACCTCGTTACTTTCCGGTGATCTCGGCCAATCGCTGGTAACGAAACGCCCCGTCTTCGATGAGTTCTTCACGCTTTTCCCGGCAACGCTTGAGCTGACGCTTTGCGCGATGATCTTTGCGCTGGTCCTTGGTATTCCGGCCGGCGTTTTTGCAGCAACCCGGCGCGGCACATGGGTCGATCAATCCATCATGGGAACCGCGCTTGTTGGCTATTCCATGCCGATCTTCTGGTGGGGACTACTGCTCATTATCCTGTTTTCCGGCATTCTGGCCTGGACACCCGTTTCCGGACGCATCTCGCTGCTCTATTATTTCGAGCCCGTCACAGGTTTTATGCTGATTGATAGCCTGCTGGCGGATCAAAAAGGCGCTTTCGCCTCCGCCGTTTCGCATCTCATCCTGCCGACCGTCGTGCTCGGAACGATCCCGCTCGCCGTTATTGCAAGGCAAACACGCTCCGCCATGCTGGAGGTGCTCGGCGAGGACTACATTCGCACGGCGCGTGCGAAAGGCATGACGGCAATGCGCGTGGTTGGCGTCCACGCCTTGCGCAATGCGCTAATCCCGGTTGTGACTGTCATCGGCCTGCAGATAGGGCATCTGCTTGGCGGCGCGATCTTGACCGAGACGATTTTTTCCTGGCCGGGCATCGGGAAATGGATGATCGACTCGATCTTTCGGCGCGATTATCCATCCGTCCAAGGTGGATTGTTGCTCATTGCCGTTTTGGTGATGATCGTCAATCTGACGGTCGATGTGCTGTACGGGCTGATAAACCCCAAAATCCGGCATATGAGGTAGGGCGATGGTCGAAACGATCCTTGACAGCGATGCGCCTGACACCCGCCCGGCAGGCATGCGTGCAGCGCTTGGTGAATTCTGGTATTACTTCCGCGACAACCGGGGCGCTGTCATCGGCCTCTGGTTCTTCATTTTCATCTGTCTCGTCGCAATCTTCGCCGACGTCATCGCACCGTACGGCCCCGCCACACAATACCGCGATGCGCTTCTGGTCCCACCCGTCTGGCAGGAAGGCGGCGATTGGCGTTTCTTATTAGGCACGGATGCGGTTGGCCGGGACATGCTATCGCGCTTGATCTACGGCGCGCGTTATTCGCTTTTCGTCGGCTGCATTGTTGTCTTCGGTGCACTCATTGTCGGCGTCGTGGTCGGACTGATTGCCGGTTTTGTCGGCGGCATTGTCGAAACGCTAATCATGCGCCTGATGGACATTATCCTTGCCTTCCCAAGTCTGCTCCTGGCGCTGACGCTCGTCGCCATTCTCGGCCCCAGCCTGACGAATGCCATGATCGCGATCGCTATCGTTCAACAGCCGCATTATGTCCGCCTCACGCGCGCCTCGGTGCTCGGCGAGAAGCACAAAGACTATGTAACGGCCGCCCGGGTCGCCGGTGTCGGCCCGGTCCGTCTCATGACCGTGACGATCCTGCCAAACTGCCTTGCGCCGCTCATCGTGCAAGCGGCGCTCTCCTTTTCCACTGCAATCCTCGACGCCGCCGCGCTCGGCTTTCTCGGCATGGGCGCCCAGCCGCCTGCGCCTGAATGGGGTACCATGCTTGCCGAAGCGCGCGAATTCATTCTACGCGCCTGGTGGGACGTCACATTACCGGGCATTGCCGTCCTTTTGACGGTGCTAGCCATCAACCTGATCGGCGACGGTCAGCGCG
>CAZMAC010000046.1:0-12265 GCA_964564085.1 uncultured Hyphomicrobiaceae bacterium | reverse complement strand
AGCCCTTCTGACAGAGCCCCTGAGTGCGGGATCGTTACTCCCACGCCGAGGCCGGTTCACCGTTAGGCTTGCCGGGACCCTCGACTCCTCAGGCGCCGCATCGCTCCCCCACCATGGCAAGTCGGTCTTAAGCCCGGCGCCCCGTCGGGGAAGCGACAGGGGGAGTATAAGTTGACAGAGAGGGGCGGGGATAACTTTGGTCGGGTTTTACCGAACGTCGTAAATAGCGTGTTAAGACGGCGTTCAAATTTCAAAACAGTCCTCGGTCCCTATAATTTCCGCTCAGGACAACTCATTCAAAAAATAGAGGCCCCGCGATGGGGGCCTTTTCATTCGCATGGATCCCAAGCCGGGTCCTATTCGCGATTACCGAACAGAGACAACAGCATGATGAACAGGTTGATGAAGTCGAGATAGAGCCGCAGAGCGCCCATAATCGCCTTCTGACTCATCACGGCCTGGCTGTCACCTTCGTAATACATTTCCTTGATCTGTTGTGTGTCGTAGGCGGTCAGGCCTGCAAAGACCAACACGCCGATCACGGAAATGGCAAATTGCATAGCTGAAGAGCCGACAAAAAGATTGACGACCGAGGCAATAATAATGCCGATCAGCCCCATGAAGAGGAACGAGCCCCAGCCGGAGATGTCTTTCTTCGTTGTGTAGCCCCATAGGCTCAGCGCGCCGAAGGCAGCGGCCGTGATGAAGAAGACCTGCGCAATCGACCCATGTGCATAAACGATGAAGATTGACGAGAGCGATGCGCCCATCAACGCCGCGAAAATCCAGAAGGCGATTTGGCCGCCCTGCCCACTCATCTTATGAAGGCGCGCGCTAAGGAAGAACACCATGCCAAGCGGAGCAAGCATGATGACCCAACGCAGCCAGGATCCCCAGACGGCCGCGCCGAATGAGGTTATCAGCGTACCGTTTTTCAAGGAAGCGACCGCCGCTGAGGGATCATTGGTTGTTCCTAATGAGAAAACTGCGAATGCGACGAGACCTGTGATCGCCAGACCGGCGGCCATATAGTTGTACACGCTCAGCATGTAAGCGCGCAGGCCCTCGTCGATTGCATGGGTGGCGGCGCCAGCACGGGCCGCGGTTTGTCTATCAAAATCAGCCATATTCATCACCCCTTTGGAGCTTCATCGGGTTGGCAGTTAAGTCTTGCGAATGTGTATCGCGGATCAGACCGTCTATCCACCTAAAAACTATAATCGGCTCTAACAATTTGGCAAATCTGCAGCGGAGCGCCTCGGAATCTTATCTCTTACTCAGCTTTGAGATAGGATGCGGCTTTGGCGTTTAAAACCCTCAGTGTGCCAAACAAGCCGAATGCGATCATAGATATGGTTGCTAGGATTGCAGGCTGCAATAGAGCGCCTATCGACGCAGTATAGGATATATCGATCAGCTGCGTCAGCAAGATATAAGCGAGGCAGGCTCCAAAAATTGCTGCAAAAACGGCGGTCGCGAGCCCTAAAATCAAATATTCAGCCATATGTGCCAAAATAATACGGCGGCGTGTGGCGCCTAATGTCTTCAAAATGACGGCCTCATAAATTCGTCTGGCCCGGACTGTACTTAAAGCGCCTGCTAAAACGAGCACGCCGGACAGCAAGGTCAGGCCGCCTGCAGCCCGGATCGCGGTAAAGATCTGACCCAGAAGCCCGTTGACCGTTTCGAGCGCGTCACGCACGCGGACCGAGGTGACTGTGGGAAAGTCGGCTGCAACGGCGCGCACGACCTCAGCTTCTCCGGAAGCATTAGAGTCCGGCCAGGTCAACGTGGCGAGAATATTATAAGGCGCCGCTTCAAGCGTGTTCGGCGAGAAAATCATCACGAAATTGATGTTCAGGGAACTCCATTCGACGGTGCGGAAATTAGCAAGCCGCGCGGTAACATTCCGGCCAAGCACATTGAAGGTGATCTTGTCGCCAATCTTTAGCCCCAGGGCCCGGCCCGAGTCGGCTGCGAAAGAAACGAGCGGCTCTCCGCTGTAATTTTTGGGCCACCACTCCCCTTCGACAAGTTTAGAGTCGGGGGGCAGTTTTTCCGAAAACGTCAGACCGCGATCGCCGTTCAGGATCCATTTTGCTTCGTCCGGCGGGTTGGTCTCCGAGGCGGGTCGACCGGCAAGTTCGACAATCTTTCCACGTAACATCGGCGCGGTGTTCAGCTCAGACCCCGGCGCCTTCGTCTCGATCAGCTCCGAGAAGCGCGAAAATTCGGTCTTGTTGATCCCGACAAAGAAGTGGCTCGGGGCTCGCTCCGGCATTTGGGTTTGAAGCTCGGACGTCATGGATGTATTGATCAGCGCGATCGCCGTCAGTAGCGTCAGACCGGCTCCAAGCGATACGGTCACCGTTCTTGTCAAGCCGGCGGGACCGGCGATGTTTGCCAATGCTAGGGCAATTTCGGGCCGTGCTGGGCGTGGGATCTTTTGCGCCAAGGCCCTGAAACCAAAGGCAAGGATGGCAAAGAGAGCGAACGTTCCGCCAACTGAGGCTAGGGCGATCGCGGCGAGTCTGGGCTGTTGGGACAGGGAAATCGCCATGATGATGAGCGTCACGGCGCATAGGATGGACGCTGCGGCGAAGAGCAAAGGCGGCCAGCGCACAGGCCGGTCCACTTCCTCGCGCAACAGCTCGCCGGCTCTGATCTGGCGCAATCGCCCCAGCGGCCAGATGATGAAAATCAGCGCAATCAAAAGCCCGTAAGCTGTCGCCAATATCAGAGGCGCGGGATAGAGCCCGAAATCGAGACGAAGCGGAAGCTCGGCGCCATATAGGCCGATGGCCAGAAACGGCAGGACGGCGCCAATGGCGAGGCCGACGGCAATCCCGAACAGCGCAATGATGCACACTTGAATGAGAAAGCTTCGCGTGATCAAAGATCCCGATGCGCCCAAGGCTTTATAGGCGGAGATGACTTTGCGCTTGCGCTCGATGAACGCGCTCACCGAGTTGGCGACCCCGATGCCGCCGGTCAGTAGAGCTGTCAATCCGACGAGCGTCAAAAAATCCTGCAGGCGTCTTATGGATTGGCTGATGCCGGGAGACGGGTTGCTCCTGTCTCGGATCTGAAACCCGGTGTCCGGCAGGCTGTCCGTCAGCGTTGCCTTATCGAGAGCTGCGCCTCCGGATTTGATCCGATAGCGCCAATTGATCAGACTGCCGGGCTGCGCAAGGCCCGTTTTTGCAAGCGTATCGAGCGACATCAAGACACGCGGGCCGAGAGAGAGGCCGGCCGCAAGCCGATCGGGTTCCCTGACGATGACCGCTTCGATCTCAACCGTCGCGCTTCCGACCTTAAAGCGGTCGCCCGGCTTCAATCCCAATTGTTCAAGCAGGCCCCGCTCGACAGCAACAGTGGCGGGTTTTCGAATGTCGGCGAGCGTCTTGCCATCTTCGAATGTCGCTGCGCCATAGAGAGGATAGCTGCCATCGACCGCTTTGATCTGCACCAAAGCCTGGCTCGATCCGTCCGGAAGGCGCGCCATGGATCTGAGTGTTGCAATCTCGCTGAGAGCGCCTTGCGCCTCCAGAAGCTGGCGTTCTTCGATGGTGGCTCGCCGATGCACGACACGCGCCTCGACATCGCCGCCGAGCAAAACGCTGCCCTCGCGCGACATTGCGTATTGAATGGCAGCCGAAAGCGTCCCGACCGCCGCAATCGTCATCGTGCCGAGCGCAATGCAGGCGACAAAAATGTAAAAACCGGAAATGCCGCTCCGCAACTCCCGCAAGGCGAGCGTCAGGCTCAGCGGTTTTGTCCAGGACCGCGCGGCCCCGTCCTCGCCTGTTGCCGTCGTCACCGTCATGCCACGCTCTCAAGCTGGCGATGTTCTTTGACGATCTGACCGTCTTCCAGAGTGATAGTGCGCTCGCAGCGCGCGGCAAGCTCCTGATCGTGCGTCACGAGGACGAGCGTTGTGCCGTAAGTTTTGTGAAGTTTGAAAAGCAGGTCCATAATCTGGTCGCCATTCTGGACGTCGAGATTGCCGGTCGGCTCGTCGGCAAAAAGAATCTTCGGATTTGGTGCCATAGCGCGGGCAATCGCGACCCGTTGCTGTTCGCCGCCCGATAGTTGTGAGGGAAAATGATGGAGACGATGCGACAGGCCAACGGCCGATAGAACGTCCTCCGCGCGGGCGAAAGCGTCCGGCCGGCCGGAAAATTCCAGCGGGAGCGAGACATTTTCCAGCGCCGTCATCGTCGGGACGAGGTGGAAAGATTGAAACACGATACCGATATTCTCACCACGAGCGCGTGCCAGGCCATCTTCGTTCAAGGCCGTGAAATCATGACCCGCAACGCGAACGGCGCCGCTGGTGGCTTTTTCGAGCCCCGTCATCGTCATCAGGAGGGTTGATTTGCCCGAGCCGCTGGGGCCGACAATGCCAACAGTCTCACCGGCTGCAACGGCCAGGTCTATTCCGCGAAGAATGGAAACTGTGCCGGCCCGGCTTTGAAGAGAGAGGTGAACATCTTTGAGCTCGATGATCTTTTCTGGCACCTTCGGATCGCCCCTATTTTTTGTCATTCATAATTATTAAAACGGTCGTGCCCGTGAAAGGCTGACATATGATTGCATCACGCATATGGAAATCCCTTTTTGCATTTGCGAGTATTCTGGCGGGTTTTGCTTTTACCAGCGGCGTCTTGCCTCAAATCGCCGCGGCGGCTAAGCAGGATCAGGAAATTATTATTGTCGCTTATGGAGACAGTTTGACCGTCGGCCATCAGATCCCTCAGACGGACGCGTTCCCGGCTCAACTGCAAAACGCCCTGAAAGCCAAAGGGTATAATGTCCGCGTCGTCAATTCGGGTGTTGCCGGCGATACCGCATCGGACGGCCTTGCGCGTTTCGATTGGGCGATGAACGAGAAAGCCGACGCTGTTATCCTGGAGCTCGGCGCAAATGACTCGCTGCGGGGCACACCGGTCAGCGAGACAAAAAAAGCGCTTAGCGAAATTTTGTCGCGGTTGAAGGCGCGTGATATCGAAGTTTTGATTGCGGGCATGGAGGCGCCGCGAAATTGGGGTGAGGACTATACGCGCGAATTTGGCGCAATGTACCGGTCGCTTGCCGAGGAGAGCGGTGCTCCGCTTTATCCATTCTTTCTTGACGGCGTTGCGCTTGAGCCTTCGCTCAATCTGCCTGACGGGCTTCACCCGAATGCAAAGGGGGTTGCCGTTATCGTGGAACGCATACTGCCGGATGTTGAAAAATTGATCGAACGTGTAAAGTCCAAGCGAGCAAAAGAAAGCTAGCTTATTCATTTTTGTAATATATCTGGCGATAACGCAGTCAATCGGGGGAATGCATGGAATATAGAAAGTTAGGGCGTACCGATCTGACTGTCAGCGCGATCTGCCTTGGCACCATGACATGGGGCGAGCAAAACAGCGAAGCGGATGGCCACGAACAGATGGACTATGCCGTCAGCGAGGGCATTAATTTCTTCGACACGGCTGAATTATATGCCATCCCGCCGCGAGCCGAGACCTATGGCAGGACCGAGGAAATCATCGGCTCCTGGTTCGCCGAGCGAGGCAATCGCGATAAAATCATTCTTGCGACAAAAGTCGTTGGACGCACCTATGCGACTTATTTCCGTAACGGCTCCGTCAGCCGTCTTAACCGCGAACATATTTTCCAGGCCGTCGAGGGCAGCCTCAAACGGCTTCGTACCGATTATATCGATCTCTACCAGCTGCACTGGCCGGACCGGCCGATCAAACCTTTCGGCGTGCTGAACTACGAACATGCGGAAGATCCCGGCATTCCGATCGAGGAAACGCTCGGTGTCCTGAGTGACCTCGTGCGGGAAGGCAAAATCCGCCATATAGGAATTTCGAACGAGACGTCCTGGGGGACGATGAAATATCTGCACGCGGCGGAAAATCTTGATCTTCCCCGGATCGTCTCGATACAGAATGCCTATAATCTGCTGAACCGCACATTCGAACATAATCTTTCCGAGATCGCGCTGCGCGAAGATGTGGGGCTTTTGGCCTATTCGCCTCTTGCGCAAGGCTATCTGACCGGGAAATATGAAGGCGGCGCCCTTCCCAAAGGTTCGCGCAAGGAGCTTTTTAACCGTTTGCAGCGCTATGAAACGCCGATTGCCGGGCCTGCGATTTCCGCCTATTTGCAGGTTGCGGAAGATAATGGGCTTGATCCGGCGCAAATGGCGATCCAATTTGTAACGACGAGGCCCTTCGTGACGTCAACACTCATTGGAGCGACGACGATGGATCAGTTAAAGACGAACATCGCCAGCATTCACGTCAACCTCAAAGAGGAGATATTCACCGCAATAGACGAAATGAACAGGATTTGCACTTACCCTTGCCCATGAAGCCGCTCTAACCTTTTGGAGACGCGCCATGCCAAGACTCTTCACTGGCATCGAACTTCCCGCTCATCTCGTTAACCGTCTTGCTCTGTTACGCGGCAAGCTTTCCGGCGCACGCTGGATCGATCCAGAGCGATATCACATCACCTTGCGCTTTATTGGCGATGTGGACGATCTGACCGCGCATAATTTTGCTTCTGCGCTCTCAGAAATCAAATTCGGCAGCTTCGATGTGCGGTTGAGCGGGCTTGGGAGTTTTGGCGGGAATAAGCCGCGCGCCCTGTGGGCCGGTGTCGAGCCATGCGAGCCGCTTATGAGATTGCAGAAAGCGCATGAGCGCGCGGCTCGCAATGCCGGATTGCCGGTGGAGACGCGCAATTTCATGCCTCATGTGACATTGGCGCGGCTCAACAGCACCAAACCGCAATTTCTTGCAGATTATCTGTCTTATTTTGGCGGGTTTGTTGCGGAGCCGTTTGAGGTGGAGCGTTTTGTCTTGTTTTCGTCGCGCTCAAATCAGGGCGGCGGTCATTATCTCGTGGAGGCGGCTTATCCGTTAATCGGCGCAAATGGCGTTATGGCCGGAGTTGTTTGAGACGTAGCCGCATTTGCTGTCAGGCTTACGAACAATCCGCGGCACGCCGCATCGATAAGCTGGCAGGCATAATCGAAGCCATCCTTGTCGCCGAAAAACGGGTCGGGAATTTCCTGAACCGATAGGTTCGGCGCATATTCCAGGAAAAGCGCGATCTTGCTGTGATGATCGGAGGGCGCCAACTTGAACAATGCACTGCGATTTGACCGATCCATGGCGAGGATCATATCGAAGGTCTCGAAATCAGCAGCTGTGACCCGGCGTGCGCGCTGCTCGCTGATGTCGATACCGCGCGAACGCATGGCGGCCTGAGCGCGGTCGTCTGGAGGATTGCCGGTATGCCAACTGCCGAGCCCTGCGGAGTCGACCAGAAATTGGCCGTCAAATCCCCTTTTCGCGGCAATATGTTGGAATACCCCCTCAGCAATAGGCGAGCGGCATATGTTGCCTAAACAGACGAACAAAATGCTTTTCCGAGGAGTTGGCGCACATTGCTTCATTTTAAGATGATGGCATGAGCCGGCTAATTAGGAAAATTCAACTAAAGACTAATAAAGCTCTTAGAGCAACGCGCGTCCAAATAGACGCGGACAGTTGCTCTACCCCTTTAAGACAGATCAACTTTTTAAGCTTCAAATGATCCCATTTGAAGGTTGATCTACAGCGTGTCTCCCAAAAGTGGGCACCGGTTTTGGGATAAAAGACACGCTAAAACAAACAACGAAAGCATGTCGCGGTGAATGGTATTCACCGGAACGCTTTAGCATATTTCCCATGGCTGCTATCGTTTCTACATGACGGATTGTCCCGCATCGGCGGGCTCGTATACAAGATTATGAGACGGAACAAGTGTTGATACTATTCCGCAGCAACACGTGCTTTTTCGTCTTGGGTTTCTTCCGGCTGTCGGTTTTTTGTAAATCCCAGCCTTTGAGCCGTTTTGCCGAGCGCGCTGTCCTCAGCGATGACGCCTCTGGAAAGTACGTAAAAGATCGGCGTAAAAATCAGGCCGAACAGCGTCACGCCCAGCATTCCTGCAAACACAGCCGTCCCGAGCGATTGCCGCATCTCTGCGCCGGCCCCGGTGGCGATGACCAGCGGCAAGACACCTAGGACGAATGCCATCGATGTCATGATAATCGGCCTCAGCCGCGTCCGGGCCGCTTCGACGGCCGCTTCAAAACGTGAAGCGCCGCGTTCTTGGGCCTGTTTGGCGAATTCGACGATCAGAATGGCATTCTTCGCCGCGAGGCCGACCAGGACGACCAGGCCGATTTCGACCAGAATGTTCCGGTCGAAGCCGCGGAAGGTTACGCCGATCATGGCCGCAAGAATACACATCGGTACGATCAGAATGACCGCGAGTGGTAACAGCCAGCTTTCGTAAAGTGCGGCCAACAGAAGGAAGACGAACACGACCGCCAGACCGAAAGCGATGAGTGCGGTCGATCCCGCCAGCTTTTCCTGCAACGCAATTTCGGTCCATTCAAAGCCGAAACCGCTCGGCAGCTTTTCCGCGGCTATTTTTTCCATCGCCGCGATGCCCTGGCCCGATGAAAAGCCGGGCGCGAGGCCGACCTGCACCTCCGCTGCGGGATAAAGATTATAGCGGGGAACGCGGTAAGCGCTGGTCGTGTTGGTGAAGGTCGCAACCGATCCGATGGGGACCATTTCGCCCGAATTGCTGCGCGTGCGCAGATTCCCGACGTCTCGCAGCTCCAGCCTGTAGGGATTGTCAGCCTGCGCCGTGACGCGATAGGTACGGCCCAAAATATTGAAGTCATTGACGTAGGCCGAACCCATATAAATCGACAACGCATCAAAAACGCGGCTGATGGGAACGCCGAGCTGCTCGGCTTTGGTCCGGTCGATGTCGGCATAGATCTGCGGGGTGCGTGTATTGAAAAGCGTGAAGGCTTGCGTGAACCCGGTTGTTTGCATGGCGGTACTGGCCACGGCCCAGACCGCGTCCTCAAGAGCGGGCAATCCGCGCCCGGCGCGGTCCTGTACATAGCCTTTGAGCCCGCCGCCGGTTCCGATCCCCGGCACGGAAGGCGGCTCAAGCACAAAGGCGAAGGCGCCGTTCAGCCGGAACATCTGCTGGCGCAAATCGCCAAGAATGGCATCCTTCGTCAGGCCGGCTTTGAGCCGCTCCTCGAACGCGTCCAGCGTTATAAAGATGACCCCCGCATTCGGCGCATTGGTGAATGTCGCACCGTCAAATCCGGCAAATGCGACCGCATCTTTAACGCCGGGCCGCTCCAAAATCATTTTTCCCGCTTCCCGGATCACCTCGTCCGTACGCTCCAGCGTGGAGCCGGGCGGTAATGTGAAGGCTGAAATAAAATAGGTTCTGTCAAGCTGCGGGATAAGCCCTGTCGGCGTCGTCACAAGATAGCGGTAGGTCACGAAAAGTAATCCGCCATAGACGACCACCATAATCAGGCCGATTCGCACGAGACGCGCGGTCAGCCGGCCATAACCAACGGACAAGTGGTCAAAAAGCCAATTAAATCCTTTGAAAAACCAGCGCAGCGGTGACGTGATAAAATGGAGCAGTCCGCCTTTGCGCTCATTCTGATCGTGCGGCTTTAGCAAAAGCGCGGCCATGGCGGGCGAAAGCGTCAAGGAGACGAAAGCCGATATCATCGTCGAGGCAGCGATGGTGATCGCGAACTGGCTGTAAAACGCGCCTTGAAGACCGGCGATAAATGCCGTCGGCAGAAAGACCGCAACCAGGACGAGTGACATCGCAATCAGCGCAAAACCGACCTCGTCCATCGTCTTATGGGCCGCTTCACGCGGGCTGTAGCCTTGCTGCAGATAACGCTCGACATTCTCAACCACGATGATGGCGTCATCGACCACAATACCGATGGCCAGAACCAGCCCGAACAGGGAAAGCGTATTGAACGAGATGCCGACGGCCGCCATCAGGGTGAAGGTGCCGATAAGCGATACCGGAATCGCCACAATCGGAATAATCGCGGCGCGCCAGGTTTGCAGGAACAAAATCACAACGAGTGCGACAAGAATGACGGCCTCAACCAGCGTTGCAATCACCGCGTCCACCGAGGCCTGGATAAATTCCGTCGGATTATAGACGACGGAATAGTCAACGCCCTGCGGGAAGTCCTGCTTCAAGCGGTCCATCTCGCTGAGAATCGCGTCGGATGTCGCCAGCGCATTGGAGCCGGGGCGCTGGAAAATCACGATCGCGGTCGCCACGTCATTATTGAGATAGGCGTTTACCGTATAGTCCTGCGCGCCGAGTTCGACCCGTGCGACATCGCGCAGCCTGACGACTTGGCCCTGCTCGCCTGTCCGCAGAACGATCTCTCCAAACTGTTCCTCAGTCGAAAGACGGCCCAGCGTCTGTACAGCCAGCGTGAAAGCGCCGGGTGAAGAGGCGGGCGCCTGATTGATCGAGCCGGCGGCAACCTGCAGATTTGCGCCGCGAAGGGCTGTCACGACATCGCCCGCCGTAAGCCCGCGCGCTGCGACCTTTGCCGGATCGAGCCAGACGCGCATGGAGTAATCCCGCGCGCCGAAAACGCGGACGTCGCCGACGCCGTCCAGACGCGACAGCACGTCTTTGACGTAAAGCGTGGCGTAATTCGAAATATATTGCTGATCGCGCGAGCCGTCCGGCGAAATCATATGCACGACCATCATCAGGTCCGGCGATGATTTCCGCACCGAAACGCCAAGACGGCGCACATCCTCCGGCAAACGCGGCTCCGCCACCGAGACGCGGTTCTGAACCAGAACCTGCGCCTGGTCCACATCCGTGCCCGGCTTGAAGACGACATTGATCGAAAGCTGGCCGTCCCCTGTGGATTGGGAGACGATATAGAGCATATTGTCGACGCCGTTGACTTCCTGTTCAATCGGCGCGGCGACGGTCTCGGCGATCACATCGGCCGAAGCGCCCGGATAGCTCGCCGTGATATTGACCGTCGGCGGGGCAATTTCGGGATATTCGGCGACCGGCAGGCTGCGCTGCGCGATGACGCCGACAATCGTGACGATGAGCGCCAGGACAGTCGCAAAAATCGGCCTGTCGATAAAAAAGCGGGAAAACGGCATTGCGGTCGCCTAGTTTTTGGTCATGAGGGAACTGGATCTACAATTTAGCCCGAGGCCGGCTTAATCTCGGTTTCTTCGGGTGCAACTTTCGCGCCAGGACGAACCGCCGGGTTGGCGAGCCCATCGACCACGATAAGGTCATCCGGCTTGAGGCCGCTTTGAATGACGCGCAATCCATTATAGATCGTGCCGAGCTTGACGGGGGCGGGCTTGACGACATCGTCCGGCCCAACGACAAAGACGATCTTGTTCGCCTGATCGGAGACGACCGCCCTGTCGGGGATCAGCAGCGCGTCGAACTCACCGCCGAAAAGCTGAAGCCGTCCGAACAAACCGGGCTGAAGCAGATCTTTCTTATTATCGACGATCGCCCGGCCGCGCAGCGTGCCCGATCTCGGGTTGAGCTGGTTATCGACAAAATCCATCCGGCCTTCATGTGTAAATTTATCCTCATCGGCCAATTTGATACGGACCGGATTGTTGACATCGCGCGAGGATTTTCTTTCACCGGACAGATAAAGCCGGGCATAGCGAAGAAAGTCCGTCTCCGACACATCGAAGATGAAATGGATCGGATCGCGTGAAACGATGGTTGCGAGCAGCGTTGTCGTCACGGCCTGCCCGCCCGCGATCAGATTTCCGACATCGATTTTTGTGTCGGAAATGCGCCCGCTGATCGGTGCGCGAACTTCGGTCCATTCCAGGTTCAGCGCTGCGGTCTTCTCGGAGGCCTGCGCAGCCTGGAGCTGGGCCCGCGCGACCGACAGGTTCGATTTGCGCTGGTCGAAAACCTGCTGGCTGATCGCACCGGACCTTGCAAGCGGCGCCGCGCGATCAATATCGGCCGTCGCCAGCTCAACCTGCGACTCAAAGCGGGCGACATCGGCTTTTGCGCTCTCCACAGCAAGCGCGTAGGGACGTTTATCGATGGTGAACAGCAGATCGTTTTGCTCTACCAGCTCGCCATCCTTGAAGTGAATCTTTTCGATGAAGCCGGACACGCGGGCCCGCACTTCGACATTTTCCACCGCTTCGAAACGGCCGGAATATTCATCCCAGCGCGTGACGCGCTCCGCCAGCGGCTTGGCCACGGTGACGGGAATGGCCTGGGGCTGCTGCTGTGCGGCGGCGGGATGGGGCGACACAGAAAGAAGCGCAATCGCAGCGGCGACCGGCCAGAAGGAAACCCGTCTCAACATGATCATCCGTCTCCG
>CAZMAC010000045.1:4283-12286 GCA_964564085.1 uncultured Hyphomicrobiaceae bacterium | reverse complement strand
AGGTCGCCGATTGACACATCCGCGATCGGACCGAGCACCACGACCACGACCGAAGGCGGAATGATCGTGCCGAGCGAGCCGCCCGCACAGATCGTGCCCGATATCAACGACTTGGAATATTTATATTTCATCATCGCAGGGATGGCGAGCAAACCGACGACGGTTTCCGTTGCGCCTATGACGCCGGTCGAGGCGGCAAAAATAATGCACATAATCACCGTGCCGACCGCCAACCCGCCCGGCAGCCGCCGCGTCCATAAATGTACGGCGCTGAAGAGCTGCTCGGCAATGCCGGAGCGTTCAAGCATTGCACCCATAAAGACAAAGAGCGGCACAGCGGCGAGAACGAAATTGGAGGCGATCTCTTCGATTTTTTGGGTGAATTGGAAGAAGACCGCGTCGCCGAAAGTGTAAACGCCAAAGCCAAAGGCGACACCGAGCAGCGACAAGGCAACCGGACAGCCGGAAAAGATCAGCGCAAAAAGCGCAGGGAACATCAGAAGGCCGGTCACGAGGGCGGCTCCGCATAAACACGGATAGGTGGTCTTGGATCATATCCGCGCAGAACCCTGATGGCCTTCAAGCATTCGGCAATGACTTGGAGCGCCAGCAGGATAAAGCTTGCCGCGATAATCGCGCGGAACGGCCAGATCACCGGATTCCAGGCCGAGTTCCCGGAGCGTTCGCCGCTCTGATAGGCGTTCGCCGCATATTCGATCAGCCGGTCAGAAAGCAAAAACAGACATGGCAAGATCAGCGCCGTATAGAGAATAAGATCGAGCGCCGCCTTCTTGCGCAGGCTTAAACGGTCGTAGATCAAGTCAATTCTGATATGCGACCTGCGCTGCAGGGTGAGCGCGCCGCCGAGAAGAAAATGCACGCCCATCAGCGTATAGCCCAGCTCGAACGCCCATATGGTCGGCGCGCCGAAGAAATAGCGGACAAAAACTTCGTAGCAGGTCCCAAGCGTCAGCGGTATGACGACGAGGGCCGCCACATAGCCGGTCGAGCGCGTAATCCCTTCAATGAAGTTGATAATTGCAACCATCGAGCCGGCTGGTGTTTAGATATTCAGATCAGGCAAAGGAAAGATTTGCCGAAGGCAGACTTCCAAGACCTTCGGCAAATCTCAGTAAGCGCCTTGACACTTACTGGCGGACCTTCACATTGCGGTATTTGCTTGAGTCCTTCCAGAGCTCGGAGAAGGCTTTCTGGCTATCGAGCACCTTCTTGAACCACTCATTTTCCTTTGCCTTGCCGTCCGCCCAGCGAAGCCCGGCTTCGCGCGCCTCATACTGGACTTCCGGATCGAGCTCGATGATTTCATTGCCTTCCTTGCGGAAGAAATCCAGCGCCTTTGCATCTTCCTGGCCGATGGTCAGCCAGCTGTTCATGGTGGTTGCAAAAGCGGCATCGCGAATGAGCTGCTGATCGGCTTCGGAGAGCTTGCCCCATGCGTCCTGGTTGATGACCAGTTCAAAAGGCGCCGTTGGCTGGTGGACACCGGGAATGATGACATATTTGGTCACGCGGTGAAATCCGGGCGAGACATTCTCCCAAAGCGTGCCCCATTCGGTGGCATCGATCGCGCCCCGCTCAAGCGCCGGATAGACGTCGCCACCCGGCATCGTGACTGGTGCGGCGCCCATGCCTTTCGAGATTTCAAGCCAGGCGCCGGCTGTGCGGAGTTTGAGCCCTTTCAGATCCTCAAGCGTGCGTACAGGCTTGCGTGAATGCAGGAAGACCTCGGCCGTGCGCACGAAGAGCGGCATAGAGACGAGATTGAATTTTTCCTTCCGCCATTCTGCCTGAAGATCGGCGCCGCCGGCCCGGTAGAGCCAATGCAGCATCCGTTCGGTGTCGAACGAGCCCGCAAATCCGCCAAACAGAACAGCGGTTGGATCGGCACCCCAGTCATAACCGATCCAGGTATGTCCCATTTCCGCGACGCCGTTTTTGACCGTCTCCGATACTTTCAGACCCGGCCCTAATGTTCCGCTCGGAAAGACCTCGATGGTGATCCGGCCATCCGACATGCGCTTTACGTTTTCCGCAAAGGCCTTGGCGCCGATTTCCATCAGCGGTCCACCGGACCAGCCGGTCGCCATCTTGAAGGAGTGGCTATCCTGCGCCGAGACTGCAGCTGGCGTCATGACCAGACCGGCCGCAATCATCGCGGCGGTCATAAAGCGGCGTCTTGGGATCTTGAATTTCATTCATGTCCTCCTTGGGTTCGTCGTTTCGGCCAGAATTGGCCCCATTTGATGACATACGGAGCTTAGAGATTGGTTGCTCTGTTATCTAAATTCGGACAAATTACGGATTATTGTTGAACAATCTCCCCGATATAAACCTTCGGACTTCACCGCTGCCTCGCAAACAATGCGCCCACGCATCAAACCTGCCGGCGTTTGGCAAGCGCGTCGGTAAAGGCGTCAAGCACGGCATCGTCAGCGCCATATGAGTGATCGTCGTCCGGGAACGTCCCCGCTTTCACTTCTTCGACATATCGTTTTAATCCATCGACGGCGACTTCGGTCAAGTTGGTGTAGCGTTTGGTGAATTTTGGCTTGAAGTCGGTGAACACGCCGAGCAGATCATAGGACAGGAGGATTTGCCCATCCGTCCCCGCTCCTGCGCCAATACCAATTGTCGGGATTTCAAGCTCTTTGGAAATGAGTTCCGCAATTGGCGCCGGAACGGCTTCGAATTCCAGCATGAAACAGCCCGCATCCTGGATCGCGAGCGCATCGTCAAGGATTTTCATGGCGGCATCGACCGTCCGTCCCTGAATCTTGAAGCCGCCGAACATGGCTATCGTGTGCGGCGTCAGCCCGATATGAGACGCAGTCGGAATTCCGGCATCGACCAGCGCTTTGAGAATATGAGCTTGCGAAAGTCCACCCTGCGGTTTGACCGCGTCGCAATCGGCATCCTGCATGAACCGTGCCGCATTCGTCAGAGCGCGGTCAGTCGTGTTATAGCTCTGATAGGGCATGCAGCCGAGCACGAAGGTGTTTGGAGCACCGCGCCGGACAGCCTGGGCATGCATCACCATCATATCCATCGTCGCAGGGATCGTGCTTTTATGCCCATGCGCCACCATGGCCAGGGAGTCGCCAACAACGCAGACATCGACACCGGCTTTTTCGGCCCACATTGCGGATGTGTAATCGGGCACAGAGGTATATACCATCGGCTCGCCAGTCTTTTTCGATTTGCGAATCTCGACGATCGTGCGCTTCTTTCGCTCTGTGTTATCGTTCATACTTGATCTATCCGATGCCGACGACTGATATATTACAGAGTACCCATGTGGGCTGCCACGTCAAGTCGATGTGTTTGAAGATAGAAGGAAAAATGACTGACAATGTCTAAAACGCTCACTTCCCCCGCCCGACCACAGCGCGAGGGCCTGACGCTGATGGAGGCAGCCTATCGGGAAATCGAGGAGCGTATCGTTACGCTCAAATTGCTGCCGGGCGAAGTGCTTTCCGAAGCCAGACTTGTCGGAGCGCTCGGAATCGGGCGCACACCCATACGCGAAGCGCTCCAGCGGCTGGCGCAGGAGGGGCTCGTCGTCATCATGCCACGGCGCGGGATTGTCGTGTCAGACATTAATGTGGCCAGTCAGCTTGAGCTGCTTCGTGTCCGGCGTGAATTGGAGCGGCTAATGGCACGGCTGGCGGCGCGACGGGCGTTGCAGGAGGATCTTCAGAATTTCGAACGGATCGCCACAGGGATGCGCGAGGCGGCGAAAGTCCATGACGACGTCATCTTCATGCGCCTGGACGGAGAACTCAATCAGCTTCTGGCAAGTTCATGCCGCAACGAATATGCGCGGCGGGCCATGTCCTTGACGCATGGGCTGTCGCGGCGGTTCTGGTATGTTCATTACAAGCAGGTCCTGGACTTGCCGCTTTGCGCGCGCCTGCATGCCGAGATGGCCGAGGCGATCGCGTTAGGCGATCCGGACGCTGCAGCCGCCGCGTCGGACCGGCTAATCAATTACATCGAAGAATTTACCCGCGCCTCGCTCGATGCGCCGCTGGACCTCAGGCAGATTTCGGCCGCCGCGAAGAAATGATCTGGCAGCAGGGAAGACGAAACAACATCCGCCTTATGTTTTAGCTGAAGAAGGTCCCCTGCCAATCATAGGCAGGGGGCAGATCATCTGATTATTCAGCCGGGTGAAGCTCAGTCGCCGCTGTATTTTCAACACGCGGCGTCGCCGATGTCTTGCGCATATCCGTTTTTACAAATCGCGTTTCATAGCCGTTAAGCAAATGCCCGATCAGACCGCGATTTAAATCGGACGTCCCGAACAGCCAATCCATGACAGGGAATGTCAGATTCATATTCCGTTCCATCATGATGTTCTGATTGTGATGGGCGGTATGATGCCGACGTATCGTGTTAACGAAGGGCATATTATCGACGAACCAGTTCTTGTCGATGTGGCAGCAAAAATGCATGAATTCGTAGATCAGATACATCGAGGTCGTGGTTGTGATGAAAAGCCATCCGACATTGGCTGACACCGCCCAGCCGAGGAAAAGCGCGGCCGGGATTGAGATCAACGTGAACACGACCAGGGCGTAAGGCGGAAAGAAGGTCACGCGCCAATCATGCTGGCCGGCAAAGCGCATTTCTTTCTCGGTAAAAAACTGGTGGTGCATCAGCGTATGCCGTGAGTAGACCGCGCGGAAAAGCGGAATTCTCGACGGGCGGTGCATGACGTAGCGGTGAATCCACCACTCAAAGAAATTACAGATGAGGAAAGTAACGGGTACGGTCAGCCATTCGAGGGCCGTAACCTGCTCAAGGTTCGAAATATAGATGTAAAGCGCTGTCAGACCGATCGTGTAGATGATGAACACGTGGAGCCAGCCATTGTACCAGCCAGCCACACGCGACCGATAGGTCTCACGATAGATACGCTGGCGCTCCGACATCGGGCTGCTTGCGAGTTCCATGTCAAAGTCTCCTTCAAATCCGCATCTTACGGGCCGCGCCTCAGCGTCCGGCCGCGCAAAGCTTGCGTTCATCGCTTTTTTAGCCACGGCGGCGCGTGGGACGCCATCCCGACGCGGGTAGACGAAAATCTTCGTAAACACCCGCTACCCGTTCAAGGCTATGCCCGTAATATATCAGTCATATCCAAGATGGACAAGCCTGACCCTCAGTCGCAGGCCTCACGACGCGCGGCGTTCTCTCAACGCCGCAACCGCCTCGTCGATATCGGCGCTCGTCAGCGTCCATTCATTGGCAAAATTCGCAACGATTTCGCGCATGAACTGATCATGCAGGCGCAGCGCTTCCTGGTCGTCTCCGAGATGATCCGCAAGGACCGCAAGCGCGAGCTGGGCGGAGGCCGGCCCCTCAAAGCTCCATTCAAATCCGTCTTCACTGAGCGCCTTGATGTCCAAGCGCTCGTCCAATAGCTCATCGTTGACCGTCACCATAATCCCGTCGATCGTGCGATCGCCTTTGTAGACCTTCATTGCTTTTCCTCCCGATCAAGCAACCGGCGTTCCCTTGCTGCATAAAATCATGCTCCATTGCATCTGATATATGAATAACATATCATAAAACCGATTTGCTATGGCATTGGCGCAAGACTTTGGACGCTATCGAACCGAATTGGATATCGCTTATCGTATTCGTCGCCGTATGGGCGGTGAGCTGCGTCGGCGTGTTTTACCTTATCGGCACGCTGCCTATTGCCGCGGCGCCCGAAACCGTACAGCGCGGCATTGGGCCGGCCCTGGTGATCGTCAACACAATCCTCTTGGCGGCACTCGTCGTTTCGGCCTTTCTGTTCGCCGTTGCCGAGCTGCGCGTCAGTTCCCTGATCGTCGCTGCCGGCATGGTTTTCCTTTTCGCGCCTTTTGTCGTTCAGGATCTGCCGTCATGGCTGAAAGATAACAAGCTGGGACTGGTCCTCATGCTCAGCCTCACAATCTCAGCTCTGGCAACACTCTATTTTGCGGGCGCAATATCGAGCGTGCGCGAATTGATCACGATCTAGAGCGCTTTCAGGCGAAGTGGACACCGGTTCGCCGCTCGGAAAGCGCGACAAAACATATAGTTAGAGCCGTCACACTGATTCATTCAGGGCGGATTAGGCTCTAATTGTTCAAGACCGCTTAAAGGAGGGGAAGCTGAAATGCCCGTCAGGATCAAAATCATTTTTTCCCTGGTCGTACTTGCTGTCGCGATCGCAGGCTATTTCTTTCTCGACTGGCTTGATCAGGGTTTCACGCGATATCTGGCCCTTTTCCTGGGCGTTTTCTCGGTATTTGCATTCTGGATTTTCCCGGAAGTCGTAAACAAGAAAGCCACCAGCGCGAAGAAGAAGTGATCCTTTGTTATTCCGCGGCTTAGGGGTCCGCTGTGAAGCTCGGCCAGGTGTCATTGATCCGGTAGCCGGAGGGCCACGGGTCTGACGGATCCAGCATATATTGATGCACGCCGGCAATCCAGGCGCGGCCCGAGATCGCGGGAATGATCGCAGGCCATCCGCCTACAGATGTCTCTGACAAAATCCGCCCTTCAAATGTGGAATCCAAAATGGACCGGGCGATGAAGGTCTCGCCGGGCCGCAATTGCCCTCTGGCGTGAAGCACGGCCATGCGGGCGCTAACCCCTGTCCCGGTTGGAGACCGATCAATCTTGCCCGGTCTGATGGTCACCGCCGACCGAGCCGAAAACCCTTCCGCCGTTTTTTCCAGCGGACCGGCGAACAGACAGAAGGATATATGATCCCAGCCAGGATTTTCCGGATGGGCTAAGCCGAGCTGCTCATTCGCTGCCCTGGTAATTGCAACCCCCTTTTCAGCCAAATCACGCGCTTCGTCCGGCGCGATGGCAAAGCCCAGATCGGCGGCATGGACGATGACAAAACTGTCGCCGCCATAAGCTGTATCGACGGTAAGCGTTCCAATGCCGGGAACATCCAGCACCGCGTCGAGCTTGCAGGCGAAGGAGGGCACGTTCGTAATCGTGATCCGCTCCGCCTTGCCATTCCGGCAGTCGGCGACGGCCTCGATCAAGCCGCCCGGCGCCTCAAGCAAAAGCTTCGTCTGAGGCTCAGTCATGGGCACAAGGCCCGTATCGAGAAGGACCGTGGCGACACAGATCGCATTGGAGCCGGACATCGGCGGTGTGTCTTCCGGCTCCATGATGATGAAGCCCATAGCGGCATCTGGATGCTTCGGCGGAACGAGCAGATTGATATGACGGAAAACGCCGCCGCGCGGTTCGTTCAGCATAAAATTCCGCAAGCTCTTATCGGCCGCGATGAAGTTGCGCTGCTCCCAGAGCGTATCGCCCGGCGGCGGAGCGACACCGCCAACGATCACATCACCGACCTCGCCTTCCGCATGGCAAGAAACCACGTGAACGATCCTGGAGCTTCGCATATTGTCCTCCCTCCACGCTGAAAATCCGACGACGTTTGTTCTACGACCTCCTGCGAAAGAAAGAAAAGCATAGCCCCATGCTCACGGAACCGGGAACTGATTTTCCATGTCGATCATCCGGCGCAAACCGATTAGAGTCGAAAAGGCTTTGAGAGCATCTGCGTGAGGTGAGGACATGATGACAACTTGGCACGGCGTAATGCCCGCTTTGATGACCGAAATGAAGGAAGACGGCGCGCTCGATCTGGACGCGACCGCGCGCCATATCGAGTCCTGCCTCCAAGCGGGCTGCGAAGGCTTCATCATGCTGGGCACGCTGGGAGAGAACAGCTCACTTTCCGCCGATGAAAAGGAAGCCGTCATTCGCCGCACAGCCGAAACCGTCAAGGGCCGCGTCCCGGTTCTTGCAGGTATTGCCGAATATACGACCGCCTTCGCCATCGAGGCGGCTCAGCGCGCCAAACGCGCCGGGGCGGACGGCCTGATGGCGCTGCCCTGCATGGTCTATGAGCAGGACTCGCGCGAGGCGATCGCCCATTTCCGGACGCTCGCGCGCAACACCGATTTACCGATCATGAT
>CAZMAC010000045.1:0-4183 GCA_964564085.1 uncultured Hyphomicrobiaceae bacterium | reverse complement strand
AGGCGATCGCCCATTTCCGGACGCTCGCGCGCAACACCGATTTACCGATCATGATTTATAACAACCGGGTTTCCTATAAGGTCGATTTGAGTCCGGACGATTTCGCCGATCTGGCGAGCGAGAGCAATATTGTGGCCATTAAGGAATCGAGCCATGACAGCCGCCGCATCACCGACATGATCAACAAGCTCGGCGACCGCTACCGGATCTTTTGCGGCGTGGACGATCTTTTGCTGGAAAACGTCCTGTTCGGGGCGGTTGGCTGGGTGTCGGGAATGGCGAATTGCTTCCCGCGCGAATCGGTTGAGCTGTTCAAGCTTGCCGAAGCCGGGAAGGTTGAGGAGGCGGTCAGGCTCTATCGCTGGTTTATGCCGGTGATGCATCTGGATGTGCATGTCAAGCTGGTCCAATACATCAAGGTGGCCAACAAGCTCACATGTGAGGGCGAAGAATGGGTCCGGCCGCCACGGCTTCCGCTGATCGGCACGGAACGCGAGCATGTGGAGCGTATCGTAAAGCAAGCCATGGCGACACGGCCCCCATTGACGATGGCCGCGTAAGAAGCGCCGGTTTTGGCAATGGCGGCAGGCGGATCGCAGAGGGGACCGGACGATGTTATTGATGTCGCGATCGTCGGCGCCGGTATTGTCGGCCTTGCCTGCGCGCTCAAGCTTCAGGAGACCGGCCGCAGCGTGGTGATCTTTGATCGTGAGGGCATCGCCAAGGGTGCAAGCTATGGTAATGCCGGAGCGCTGGCGTTTTCCGATATTCTGCCGCTGGCGACATCCGGCGTTCTGCGCAAAGCGCCGAAATGGCTTCTAGACCCGTTGGGCCCGCTCAGCATTCCGCCCGCTTATGCACTGCAAATTCTGCCCTGGCTGCTGCGGTTCTGGCGCGCAGGCTGGCCCGATCGCTTGAAAGCCAGCATTGCGGCGCAAAGCGCGTTGATGCGCCTTGCCAAAAAAGAGACGGAGGCCATGACGGACGCTGCCGGGCTCCGGCCTATGCTCCGCTCGGATGGATCGCTTGAGCTTTATGAAAGCGAGGCGGAACTGCGCGCCGCCGAACCGGGCTGGCGGGCGCGTGAAGCGGCAGGCGTCGACTTCGAACATGTTCGCGCGGCCCAGCTTGAGGCCTTGCAGCCGGGGCTTTCGTCGCAATTCATTGCGGGAACATTCGTGCCGGGCTGGCAGACTGTTTCGGACCCTTATGACTTTGCCTGCGGTGTTGCTGATCACGTCAAGGCAAGGGGCGGGCTGATAAAAATGGACGATGTGACGGCACTCGCGCCCGAAGAGTCCGCCGTCGCTCTACACCTCAAAAGCGGCAAGACCGTTCGCGCCCGACATGCGGTTATTGCGGCGGGCGCATGGTCAAAGGCGCTGGCAACGCCGCTCGGCGACCGGATACCGCTTGAGACCGAGCGCGGCTATAATACGACTTTGCCGCCGGATGCGTTCGATCTGCGCCGCCAGCTTATCTTTGGAGGACATGGTTTCGTGATGACGCCACTGTCTACGGGTATTCGCATCGGAGGCGCGGTCGAGCTGGGCGGATTGCGGCTCAAACCCAACTATAAGCGGGCGGATGCGATGCTGAGTAAGGCCGCAAAGTTTCTACCCGGCTTGAGGCGGGAGGGCGGCCGGCAATGGATGGGTTTCCGGCCTTCCCTGCCCGACAGCTTGCCGGTGATCGGCCCCTCGCGCGCCTCGCCCCGGGTCCTTTATGCTTTCGGACACGGCCATCTCGGCCTGACACAGGCGGCAGCGACAGGACGGCTCATCACCGATATGATCAGCGGCGCGGAACCGGCAATAAATATCATGCCATTCAGCGCGCAGAGATTTTGACGATCAAGGATGACGGACATGGCAAGACACAGCTTTTTCTGTATCGACGGCCATACTTGCGGCAATCCGGTACGCCTCGTCGCTGGCGGCGGGCCGGACCTGCAAGGCGCGACCATGCTGGAAAAACGCGCGCATTTTCTCGCCGAATATGACTGGATTCGCACCGGTCTGATGTTTGAGCCCCGCGGTCATGACGTCATGTCCGGATCGATCCTCTATCCGCCGACGCGCGAGGACTGCGACGTCGCCATACTGTTTATCGAGACGTCGGGCTGCCTGGCGATGTGCGGCCATGGCACGATCGGCACGGTGACGATGGCGATTGAAAACGGCCTCGTAAAACCGAAAACGCCGGGCATTCTCCGCCTCGATACGCCGGCCGGCCCTGTCGAGGCCCAATACAGGCTCGAAGGCGGCTATGTCGAGGAGGTCCGGATCACCAATGTCGCCTCCTTCCTGCATTCGCGTGGGTCGGAAGTGGTGTGTCCCGGGCTTGGCCCGCTGGTTGTCGATGTGGCGTATGGCGGCAATTTTTACGCCATCGTCGAGCCTCAGGAGAATTTCACCGATATTGGGGAGATGAGCGCTGGCGATATTCAGCGCCTGAGCCCCCTGCTCCGCACCGCGCTGAATCAGACTTACAGTTTCATTCATCCGGAAAAACCGGACATTAATGGCCTGTCGCATATCCTCTGGACGGGCGCACCGCGCGCGGCGGAAGCGACGGCGCGCAACGCAGTCTTCTACGGTGACAAAGCCATTGACCGCTCGCCCTGCGGCACGGGCACATCGGCGCGCATGGCGCAATGGGCCGCCCTGGGACGATTGAAGGTCGGCGACGAATTCATCCATGAGAGCATCATCGGCTCGCTGTTCAAAGGCCGCATCGAGTCCGCCGCCAAAGTCGGCGAGCTGGACGCCATCATTCCGTCCATCGGCGGCTGGGCGCGCCAGACGGGCCTCAACACCATTTTCATCGACGACCGCGATCCCTTCGCACACGGATTTATCGTCACATAAAAAACGTTCGGCCTATCATCGGGGAGAAACATGAAAATCACGGCAATAAAAGCCTGGCAGGTCGACCTGCCGCTCAAGGAAGGCCGCTATAGCTGGTCGAACAATAATTTCGTCGAGGTTTTCGACTCAACGGTCGTCGCGATCGAGACGGATGCGGGGATCACAGGATTTGCGGAATGCTGTCCGCTCGGCTCTGCCTATCTGCCGGCTTATGCGGGCGGCGTTCGCGCCGGATTGCAGGAGATTGCGCCGAAGCTTTTAGGGCTGGACCCGACAAATCTTGGCCTCATCAACCGGCACATGGACGCCGCGCTGCGCGGGCACCTTTACGTGAAAGCCCCGGTCGATGTCGCCTGCTGGGACATTTTCGGGAAAGCGACCGGTTTGCCCGTCTACAAAGTGTTGGGCGGAGCGGCGCAGGAAAAAATCGCGCTCTACCGCGCTATCTCACAGGAAGAACCGGAGAGAATGGCCGCCAAGATCGAAGGCTACCGCCGCGAGGGCTACACAAAGTTCCAGCTCAAAGTCGGCGGCGATGCCGATACGGATATCGCCCGCATAAGGCTAAGCCGCACGATCCTCGATCAGGGTGAAATCCTTGTGGCCGACGCCAATACGGGCTGGACTAAGCATGAGGCTGCTCGCGTCATCGCTTCTGTCGGCGATCTCGACGTCTACATCGAGCAGCCATGCCCATCTTATGAAGAATGCCTGTCGATCCGCAGGCGGACGGCGCGGCCTTTCATCCTCGACGAAACAATCACCGGCCCGGACATGCTGGTCCGCGCGCTGAATGATGACGCCATGGACATTATCAATCTGAAGATCTCGAAAGTGGGCGGTTTGACGAAGGCGCGGCTGATGCGGGATCTGGGTGTGGCCAGCGGCATCCCGATGACGATCGAAGACAGCTGGGGCGGCGATATCGTGACGGCCGCGATTGCCCACCTGGCGCAATCGACGCCGGACGCGTTCTGTTTTTCGGCAACGGACTTCAACAGCTATAGCTCGCGGAGCATCGCTGACGGCGCGCCGCAGCGGATCGACTGTACCTTGGCTGCATCGGACGCGCCCGGGCTTGGTATTGAGCCCCGCCTGGACAGCTTCGGCGATCCTGTCATTGTAATATCTTAGATAACGATCACTGGGCGGAGAATAAACAAGCCGCCACGCGATCAACCATGCGGGCGTTCCATCGACCCCATGGGAGCATCTGCCGCTCTGTCTTCCGCGACAATCTTCTCAGCCGCGTTCGATTTCAGTTTGGCGGCGAGTTTTTCCGGCGGCGGTGAATAGACGAAGCCGAAGGAAAC
>CAZMAC010000044.1:0-12426 GCA_964564085.1 uncultured Hyphomicrobiaceae bacterium | reverse complement strand
TACGGTCACAGCGCTTTTTTGCTGCATAGGAGCCGCAGGAATAGCCGCGATCATAGTCGTAATAGCCATCGTCATAGTAACGGCTGTAGCCATAACCGCCTAGAAAACCTAGCCCGAGATAAACACCGGGGGAGCGGTATCTGCGGTAACGGCGTCCATCTCTGAACCCTCTGCGCAATCCCCTCCGGTAGGCGCGGCGGTTACCCCGGAGGCCCCTGCGGTAATCGCTTCGGCCTCGCAGGCTGCGACCACGGAAGCTGCGGCTGCCGCGAAAGCTGCGACCTCGCAAGCCTCTGCCACCTCGCAAGCCTCTACCGCCTCGCAAGCCCCTACCACCTCGCAAGCCTCTACCACCCCGGAGGCTTCTACCGCCTCGCGCGCCTCGGCCACCTCGCCGCACATCCTGCAAGATTGAATTTTTGCTGGTGAGGCCAAGGTTGTTGGCGGAAACATTCGGCATTGCTTGCGCAGATGAACCGCCCGCAGCAGGAAGCAAGGCAAATGCCGCCCCGAACAAAATGGCCATGCACAATTTTCTGAGATAACTCATCATAAGGTCCTCTCCCATACGATTTATCGCAACGAGATTTCTCGTGAACGAAGTATGAAAAAAGAACCGAGCATTTTATAGAGTGTTCCAAAAAGGATTTGTCACAAATTGTATCCGGAGTTGATAAGAATTTGATTTAAAAGCAAAAGTTGTAGGCCGAAATCAGCACTAAATCATTCGGAGCAACGCTGATGAGCACTAAACGCCTGTCGTCGAGGACAGTTGTGAGATGAACTGCCACGCTTCCTCTGTTTTAGGTCGAACAGAAGAAAAATATGAAACCGCCTATCAAGAAAAAGACTTTAACCGCGCTATCCAATCTCGGCACGGAACTCGCTTCAATGCTGCAAGACATCGGGGGACAGAATAGAGAAGATATTGCACGGCTCGGCCCTACAAACTATCTATGCCAAGCTTCAGTCTTTCCGTACGAAACGCTTGCCCGTATGCTACCATCTTTATTCATTAGAAAATGCTGTTCGCGAAATCGACTGGCGCGATTTATCCGATGATGAAAAATGGACCATACGCCAAAAAGCTGGGTTGAAGCAGTAGAACGCAAATACCCACCTGCCCCGCTAAAAAGCCCGGCGTATCAATAGCAGGCTATGGGCAAGCCGGAACGATTAGACACGTTGGTGTGCGATCCGAGAAGACACGGAAGAAAATACGCATCTTTCGTCGCGTTTGCTCGCATAATAATCTCAATGGAACCGTTCAAAGACCCTGATTGAGTTCGATCTGCGATAGCCTTTGTTTCGCTCCGCGCCAGTTGTTACCCCGACTCTGACTCACGCCTGCACCGTGTGGCCGCAGCGTTGTCCCGGCTTTCTTTGGGGCCTTCGCCGGCCCGCGACGACTTGCGCCGTTATTTTCAGCAGTCCTGGTATCCGAGGCAGCTCTATAGCCGTTCTGGGAGTTGCGCCTGCATCTTCCCTTTTGCACAAAGGTCTTGCCTGGTTGCACGCTCTTGGCCTTCGCCGGTTCTCCGCTCGCGACGAGGATCTTTGTCCCAACAAACCGTTCAATATCGCGCAAAAGACGCAGGTCAGCTGGTGCGCAAAATGCGACAGCGTCACCATTGGCACCGGCTCGGGCGGTGCGTCCGATCCTGTGCACATAGTTTTCCGGAACTTCGGGCAAATCGAAATTATAGACGTGACTGACGCCGGGAATATCGATGCCGCGTGCGGCGACATCGGTTGCGACCAAAATCCGGATCCTGCCATCGCGGAACGCCTTGATCGCGCGTTCGCGCTGGTTCTGATTTTTGTTGCCGTGAATGGATGCGCTGGAAAAACCGGATTGCACAAGGCTCTTCATTAGCTTCTCAGCGCCATGCTTCGTGCGGGCAAACACGAGCGATAGATCGTCCGGCCGCTCGGCCAGGCACTGTTTGAGAAGCTCGACCTTGCTGCGATCCCCCGTGAAATGGACAGATTGACGGACCTTTTCGGCGGCTTGTCCGGGTGGTGAGACTTCGACACGAACCGGATTGATCTGATATGTGCGGGATAATTCTTCGATCTGCTTCGGCATCGTCGCGGAGAACAGCAATGTCTGCCTGGGCTTGCCAAGGAGCTTGGAAATGCGCCGAAGCGTATGGATGAACCCGAGATCCAGCATCTGATCGGCTTCGTCGAGTACAAGAAATTTTGCGGTTTCGAGGAAGACGGCCTTACGCTCCAGGAGATCGATCAGGCGTCCGGGTGTCGCAACAACAATATCCGTGCCTCGCGCAAGCTTTTTCACCTGAGCGCCAATCGATACCCCGCCAACGACCAGCTCGATCCGTAATGGCGTCTGCCGGGAATAGGCGCGCAAATTGTCTGCGATCTGTTTGGCGAGTTCGCGGGTCGGGGCGAGGATCAGAGCGCGCACCGATCTCGGCGCAAGTTTAGTGTTTTCTGGAAGCAGATACTGGACAAGCGGCAGGCCGAATGCCGCTGTCTTGCCAGTCCCGGTTTGGGCGAGGCCCATAATGTCTTTACCGCCCAGAATGAGCGGGATCGCCTCGCTCTGGATCGGGGTCGGTGCTGTAAAGCCGAGCGACTGCACGGACTTAAGAATTTTTGGAGAAAGCCCAAGGGCTTCGAATTGGGTCAAGAAACAAACCTCAAGGTCGGGCAGATCGGGGTTCCGATACGCCTCATAGACAGAATAGAGCACGCGGAACGTTGCGCCATGCGGCGGTGGGAACCACGCAGGTTTTTGGTTGCGACCAATGACTCGCTACAAATTAGGAGAAACGAGAAGCAGCTAGATCGCCAGAACCCTGCGTGAAATGGGAACTGAGTGGATATGGTGTTCGGCGGACGCACCCATAAAGTTATTATGGTGTCCTGCCCCGCAAAGAGTGATACGTTAAGGCATCGAAGCCGTTAACCTGCGTCCTGCTCACGCGGCAGCCCGCTAATACACCTTGTGATATCAACTTCGAATTGAAAAAAGTCAAGCCCAGATTACGCGGTCCCTACCAAAATCAAGACTTTTCGTTCCGAATTAGCCTCTTATTTCGAATATTCGAGTTGACGGCGATTTGAACCAATTTCGGTCTGTAAGCTTTTAAAATTAGTCTATTACATGATCGATGGATCAATCTCCTTGTATCCGTCGAATACAATCATCGAAAATGTTGCCGGTTGTTTCATTGCGACGTCACTACAACCCTACAACGTAATCGAGGCAAGCATGATTGACCAAATCCGGCTAGATTCATCCGTTGACGAAATGGAACGCGCTTTAAGCAGTCTGGTCACTGAAATTGTGAGATTGTCCGAAACGCTGGACGAAGATTCGGTCCAAGCGCTTAATCGTTCTCTCTATACCCGTTCAGGGCCAGCGCTGACTCCATTCAAGATCGCGGTCGATTTGATTGCGAGTTCGCCCGTCGATGGTGCATTGAGGTTTTCTGTCATGCAAATCGGCGAGCGGCTCTTTCGCGTTTTGGAAAGCCCTGACAAGATGATGCGCGTTGCGCGGCGTGTTTGCAGCGAGGACGAGATTAATTGGTCCCGCCGCATGACGATCATCGATGCGGCCTGGCAAGGTATAGGGTCGGACCGTACTGGATATTGGGGCTAGCACGATACGAGTCCAATCGGACGCGGACAGTTGCGCTACCGCTTCGGACCGAACCGAGGATATGACTTTTCATACGAATCTGACCCGAACAGAAACAGATGGGGCTACGAATCCGGTTTCATTGAGCGTTTGGCGCTCGATGCAAAATCCGATGTCTTTTGATTGCTTGCCAAATTTGTACGATTGAGCGCCAGGTTACCGACGAAATTCGACGACGCGAGGCAAACCATTCAAGACTTCCGGGCAGGCCTCGCTTTTCGGTCAGTGTTCGTCTGTTTTTTTCTGTCAGCCGCCTCTTCCATTTGTGCCTCGCGGGCGAGACGGAGCGCGCGTAATCGTCTCGTCTTTGCGGCCTGCGCGTCTTTGAACGTCTTAGAATCTTCCAAAGCTCGAGCGGCGTCGAGTCGGCGTTGCTCGGCTTGCTCAGCGCGTATCGCCGCTCGTCGCCGAACTTCTTCTTTGGAAATGCCTTCGCTTGCCATAACAGAGCGCTTTCTGTTCGCGGGGTATTGTGTCTATAAATGTAATTAAGGCGTCATATACTGCTATGATACCTGAATTTCTGCATAAGTTACCAATGATGTCTTGCCCTTGAATCGCTTTACATGCAATTCTGCAGCTCTACTTCGCTTGAAAAAATAAATATTGAATATTATAATTTTTCAACATTGACATTAGCTATTCAGCTTTAGAGAAACTATATTAGTTCTCGTAATGGCTTGCCTACACGTAACCGATAAAGATTTGATATAGGCAATTTATGTTTATTTCGATTGAAAATATTGAGAGAGAGATGATTCTTTAAATTAATTTGGCAGTTAATTATCATCGTACAGCGAGATTGATCTCAGCGCACTAAAGAAATTTTTGAAAACCCAACAAGGAACTTGCAAAATGACAATGCGTAATGGACGTCACTTTCTTATGGCTGGCGTTCTAATGATGTTCATAGCATTGAGCGCCGATCTTGCCTTTGCGCAAACATCAGCGCCGGAGCTGCCTCAAAATTCTCATCAGAGCCGGTCCAGCGGTGGTTGGGATTGCGACTTTGGCTACAGAGAAAAGGCCGGCCTTTGCGAAGCTGTAGTTATCCCGGACAATGCCTATGCGATAGAGTCGTCTTATGGACGCGGATGGGAATGTAACTACGGGTACCGCGAAGCTGGCGATCGGTGCCGGAAAATTGAGGTTCCGGAAAATGGTTACCTGACTGACGATTCCTTCGGTCAGGGATGGGCATGCAAGCGGGGATATCTGAAACAGGATGAAAATTGCATCCGGCTTGAAGTACCTGAAAATGCCTATTTCGTCGCCGATACATATGGCACGTCATGGGAATGCAATCGTGGTTATCGGCGCAACGGAAAAACCTGCGATGTGATTGTTGTTCCAGAAAACGCTTACTTGACCGATGCTTACTCGGCGAATGGCTGGAAGTGTGAGCGTGGTTTCCGCGAGTCAGAAGGACAATGTTTAGAAATCAAAATTCCTGAAAACGGATATTTTGTCGATGCTGCGTATGGACCGGGCTGGAAATGCGAGCGAGGCTACCGCGCCTCCACGGATGCCTGCTTAGCTGTGGCTGTTCCTGAAAATGCGCACTTAAACAATTCAGGCGACGGATGGGAATGTAATCGCCCTTACCGGAGAAATAACGATATCTGCGTTTTGCCCGCAGCATATTCGCAAAAATGACGAGCGGCCTCATAGCCATCGCTATTTCAGGTGAGTTCACTTTCTTGAACAACGCGGTCGAAATTTTCATTCGTACATTTGATGCGGTATTTGGGATCGTCGCCATCGGTTGCCAGCAAACGAACAATTTTGCACTTTCCCAATCCTGCTGAGTAGTTGCGGCGCGGTGCATAGTTGAGCGTCTGACCAATTTTGAATTTATGATCAGTCATATGATATTCCTTACTGAGGGGCGTTCATCTCGCTGCCAATCTCGCTTTGATGAAGCTATGCTGTCATAGCGACAGGCTCCATTGAGCGATCTGAACGAATTTCTTGTTTATCGGACGTTCCAGATACATTCAGATCACGAGCGGTCGTTTCCAAAGCGCCGACGCTTTGGTGGCGCTTCCACGACAATCGCATGAGTGCGTCGCGAAAGCGACAGGAATCGTAGTCTCTTGACTGCTTGGCAAATCCAGTAAAGGGACAACTTGTCAATCGAGCCTGCGAACAAACGAGCCTTTGCTTGTAAATTGTTTCATTACCGTCTATACGTTCGTTTCGACTTTGGCCAGACGATGAGGCGGTTTCACCCTTGCCATTTGCGGGTGCACTTGCAGACTCTCTCCAAAATTCGACACATGAGTAGTGGTCGGCTTCTTTATAAGGCTGATTGCTTCAAGTGCATTTTTTCGTGAAAAGGCAATGGAATGACGAACGGTACTGTTAAATTTTACAACGATCAAAAAGGTTACGGCTTTATCGCGCCAGATGATGGCAGCAAGGATGTGTTCGTTCACGCAACGGCGCTTGAACGGTCCGGTGTCCGCGGTCTCTCTGAAGGGCAAAAGGTAACCTTCGAAATCGAGCGCGATTCCCGCACCGGCAAAATTGGTGTCAGCACGCTGCAGGTTTAGTTAAACCAGAATGAATCTTGGCGGTCTGTCTAACAAGCCGCATCCTGAAGCCGCTTTGTATTCGAAGCGGCTTTTTTATTGATAAGACGGGCACTCATGAAACGGCAGAACCGGGCTTATTTCCGGGCCGCAGCTTAAGGCGCCGGTTCGGTCCAAACGCGAAAAGCGGACAGAGCGTTCGGTCCGAAACTATGCGTAAGCGGAACATCGGCGGCATCCCGGCCATAAGCGATAAGTATCCGGCCGATGCGTGGAGCATTATTTCGCGGGTCGAAAGCATGCCAACGGCCGCCAAGGTAAACTTCCATCCAGGCAGCGAAGTCCATCGGCTCGTGAGGGGGCGGGACTCCAATGTCGCTCACATAGCCGGTGCAATAGCGCGCCGGAATATTCAGGCAACGGCAAAACGCTATGGCGAGGTGGGCAAAATCCCGGCAGACACCGCGCGCCTCTGCATAGGCTTCGGCTGCTGTCCGGGTTGCACGAGCATGAGGATATCCGAAATGAATATGGTTATGGACAAAGTCACACACGGCCTGGACCCGAGCCCAGCCAAGCGGCGTATCTTTAAAAAGCGCCCAAGCCTCATCGGATAAACGGTCGGTTTCGCAATAACGGCTGGCAAGCAGAAATTGCAAGGTTTCGCCGGGCAGATGCTGGACGGGATGTTGGACCGCATCCAAGCACACAGCATCCGGGTGCCCCGCATCGCGGATAATGGTATCCGTTCCAAAGGTAAAACGGCCGGCCGGCGCAAGCACCCTATTGCACCAATTTCCGAAACCATCGCGATAACCTTCAACAGGCACCGGAGGCGAGGTTATCAGATGATCGGGACGCTCAAGATCAGAAAAACGTGAAAAATGAACGTTGAGCATCGCAATGAGCGGGGTCATCTGCGGAAAGTCAAAGCTCAATTCGCAACCAATTTTAATGCGCATTCTCTTTCCAGTTTGGCGGAAGGTGATCACCTCATGCTAGAGCGCTTTCAGGCGAAGTGGCTACCGGTTCGCCGCTCGGAAAGCGCGACTAAACAAGTGATTAGAGCCGACGCCCTGATTCAATCAGGGCGGATAAAGCTCTAGTGCATCGATCCAAACGGAGGCGACAGCCGGAGTTTGGTAAAATTGACGCAAAACAAAGAGTGAGTGTGCTGAAACATGAACCATGTGAATGTGTCAGTGCACTAGATAAAGACATATAAGCCGCATGAGGGTGCGTTCGCGCCAAATGGCCTATCGGTGACGTGACGTCAGATCTCGACGAAATCGATAGCCCGCAAATATCGGGTGCCCTGGTCACCCAAAATCAAGACACTGTCGCTGGCGGTCTCGGTTTAGAGACCTGGAAAATGCGGCTTTATCTGAATGTCTCATGATAAGACACGATTGACAAAGCCAAATATTCGGCCTGTCCTTGCGAATCGGATCACAGCTTCTATCGGATATCTCTTTCTCAGCTCTAGATCAACCTGCGTTTAGGTGGAATCACCAAAACGCAGGTTGATCTATTTTAAACAGTTAGAGCAACTGTCCGCGTCCTATTGGACGAGCTTTGCTCTAGCAATCTCGGTCAACTGAGCTGATTTAGAGGCTTTTTGCCGGGAGAACAGCCATATTCAAGATTTCGTCTTCGGCCTTCCGGTTCTTTTCAAGGTGTGGTAATGATCGCTCGCGTTTGGCGCCTTAAGCTCAGCAATGCGATAACGATTGCGAAGGTACATTTGGCGCTACCGGGGCCGAAAGATTCGTCCAGTCTGCCCGTTCTTTGCCTTTAGCGCAGAGAAAGACAGTTTCGGGTTTTCGCATTGCTTGAGTTGGTTAGGCCGCACATTTATGCACCGGCGCTAATCGTTGTCATTGTGCTTTTTTGAAAGGCCACCCGAACTGGCCCCCCTCTCCGCGAATAAACCCTATCAAGCAGGGGCATTCCCATTGCTTTAACTTTTCTTCGTTGAATGCCGGGACATGCGAGGATGGCTAAAGTTGTTCATCGAAGCTCGCATTCATCAATAGCAGACCATTTATGGACGAATGTCCGCCTAAGGAGCAATTATGGAACATGCGGGCTTCTTTAACCGAGCAGGACCGTTCCCCCTGTGGCTTATTGCGGAAACCATTGGCGCCAAGCTGACCGATGAAGATGCCTCCAGTCTGATCGATGACGTTCGGACATTGCGCGATGCGGGCCCGGAGCACCTTGCGTTCTTTGATAATCGTAAATATTTGAAGCAGCTCTCCGAGACGAGGGCGCGGGCATGTATCCTGGCGGTCGATCATGGAGGAAAGCCGCCGGATGGCTTGGCCAAGCTGACAACGCCCTCGCCCTACGCCGCCTTTGCACGCGCTCTGTCTCTATTCTATCCGGATGCGTTACGTAGCAAGGCGGCGACCACAGCGGCAGAGCAAAACGGTAATCTTGTGCATGAAACGGCGCAAATCGGCGAAGGGGCAATCGTTGAGCCTGGTGCAATCGTGGGACAAGAAGCGATAATCGGCCCGGGGACAATTATAGCTGCGGGAGCAATTGTCGGATTCCGTGTCGTGACCGGGGCTGACTGCTATATTGGCGCCGGAGCATGCGTAACGCACGCCCTGGTCGGAAAAGACGTCATTGTTCACTCCGGCGCACGCATAGGACAAGACGGTTTTGGTTTTGCCATGAGCGCGGAAGGACATCTCAAAGTCCCGCAGATCGGACGCGTCATCATCGGCGATGACGTTGAAATTGGAGCCAACTCGACAATTGATCGAGGCTCACTGTCCGACACCGTGGTTGGTGAGGGAACGAAGATCGATAATCAGGTTCAGATTGCCCACAATGTGGTTATTGGCCGCCATTGCATCATCGTTGCGCAAAGCGGTATCGCAGGATCCTCCGAACTTGGAGATTTCGTTGTTATGGGCGCACATTCTGGCGTGCTTGGGCATATCAAGGTTGGTGCCGGTGCACAGATTGCCGGCATGGCGCATGTGAAGGAAGATGTCCAGGCAGGCGCCAAGATGGGGGGGACGCCGGCGCGCCCGTTTCAAGATTGGGCACGCGAAGTTGCTGCAATCAAAAAGCTCGGGCAATCGTCAGGAAGCAGAGGCAGCCGCAAAACGAGCTGAGTCAGAGAGTGGCTTGGATAGAGCTCGGACCGAAAAGCATGTCCTCACAAAGGTGGGGATGCGTAGCGGTTTTCGGATAAATCCGATGCCAAAACAAACAGATAGAGCGGCACCGGCGATTCCAAGCGGACGTGCCCTTGCAAGAATGCTTGGGGCGTATCATACGAAAGGCTTGATATCTTCGGCAATCAAAGGCTGGATCATGCTCTGGGATCCGCCAAGCATTATTGGTTGCGGCGCAATCTTGCGCGATGATCTCCTTGCACCACGCGCCAGCAATTCCTGAGAGTCGGCGAATGGCTTTCTCAATTAACTGGCGGGATGCTCACCTGGATGATCCGGTTGGTTGCGCTTTGATGGATGAGAAGATTGCCGTCCTCCGTCACATCAACGTGGCGCACAATTCCAGCGTAAATATCACCCGAAGGAATAGCCCAGCTTTGGAACGTCTCGGTGCGCGGATCAAACCGTACCAATGGATCGGGACGGACGCCGGATTCATTGTACCAGACAATTCCATTGATAACGGCGATTGCGTAAGGATGCGATGAAGGACCGCTGGGCGACGCCCATTCTTTGACAGCACCAGTGTTTGGATCGAGGCGTCCGAGACGCCCCCGCGCAGAGTTGACGTACCAGATCATGCCATCGGAGGCGATATCCAGTCTGCGTATTTTGCTTCTTTCGTCCGGCACCGGATATTCCTTGACCGTCATCGTGTCTGGATTAAGCCGGACCAATCTGTTGGAGCCATTACACGCGATCCACGGGACACCATCCGCATCAAGCTTGATCCCATAGGGCCGGGAACCGCTCGTGGGTAATTCGACGATCTTAATGTCCCCGGTTTGCGGATTAAGACGGCCAACACGATTTGAGTGCTGCATCGTGAACCAAATGATGCCTTCAGCATCCACGATGGCGGTATGTGGATCCCGCACTTCAGGATCGGGCATTTCGAAGACCGTGATCTTTTCTGTTTTTGGATCGAATTTGCCCATCGTTCCATTGCCATTGCCGGTGTACCAGATATTGCCCTCATGATCGTGGAACACCGAATGGGGCTTAACACCTTCCGGTAGTGCATATTCCTTCATATCACCGGTCTCCGGATCGATGCTGCCAATGAGATCCGCCCATTGTCCGGCCCACCAGATCTTGCCGTCCGGTGCTTCGATCGGATCCCGCGAACGCTGGCCAAGCGTAGGCACAAACCATTCGTTGAATTCGATCTTTGCATCGCCATCAATCAAATTGGCGGATCGATTGGAGTCCTTCGGAAAATGATCGGCAAGGTAAGCAGAAATCTGACTCAGCTCGTCACTGCCCCGTAGATCGATCATGGTTTCAATGAGCGCCCGCCAGCCTTCGACCGAATAACCAAGAGTTCGTTGAATATTTCTCGTCTTATGGCATTCGGTGCAGAGGCTTTCGACCAGGTTCTTCCCGGCCCCATCCGGCAGCTCAGATGATTGGGCGTGAACCCCTGTAGGCATTTGGACAAGCACGAGCGCGGCAAGCAAAATCAGGTGCGTCTTGAGCAGTGTCATTGCAAATACGTCCTACGAAATCGGGTCTCGCTCATCAATCGTTAGATCAACCTGCGTTTAATCGGAATCGATTAAGCGCAGAAAAGTTGATCTATTTTATAGGGTTAGAGCAACTGTCCGCGTCCAATTGGACGCGCGTTGCTCTAGAGAATCGGGCGAATAATCGGAAACGCTTACCCCACAGCGTCTTCTATCTGCATGGCACTCTGGGGCCCACGGAGCGATGCTTGCTGATCGCGACCAGACAAGCGTCGCTCAACTGGGCAAACGCGCCGGACGGATGTCCGGTGCAAAGCAAAAAATAGAGCAGGATGTCGACTCTGATTAAACGCATCCTGCTCCAGGATTGGAGTATTACGACAATCTGTCAAACACAAACCCCAACGAGGCAGGGCTGTTTCGATGTCAACGCCTGCGTCGGATAAAGCATTTTCAAGCGAAGTGGATATCGGTTCGCTTGAAAATTCTCTATAGCCGCTCTCAATTGTTGGCGGTGAAGAAGGGGGTTCGACAGTCAACACTCGGTTGCCCGCGCGGGCGCATACGCCTCAGTCGAAGCGTGTCGAAATTTCGAGCTCAATCGATCCCCGATACTGAGCGGACCACGTCTGGCCCGGCGCGATCGGCCAGGCATCGGTGAGCGTGCCCGTCGAGACGATCTCGCCCGCAGCGAGCTGCGGATTGTGCGGATCGGTTTCGAGAAGAGCGACCAAATGCGCCAGAGCGTGGATTGGGCCGTCCAATGCGTTGGCGCCGACGCCGTTTTCGACTTTCTCGCCATCTTTGCAGAGCGTGACGGCGATCTCTGGAAGCCGTTCGAGGTCGAGCGATTGCGCTGAAACGCATGGCCCGAGCAGCAGCCGGCCATGCAGCGCGCCGGCGACGATGCAGTCGGCAATGTCGAACCGCCAGCCCGGATAGATCGACTGGACGATTTCGAATGCCGGCGCGACCCAGCCGACGCAGTCGCCAAGCTCGATGAGGTCCATATCGGCACGAGGCGCCTTCGCGAGCCCGAGCGCGATCTCGGGCTCAAGGCGCGGCTCGGCCAAGCCAGACAACGCTACCGCCGTACCTTGGCCACCGAGTTCGATGCGGGTGTCGGCAAAAACATCTCCCCACATCGGCGACGAAACGCCGTAGCGCTTCCATATCCCTCGATTGGTGAAGCCAATCTTGCGGCCGACCACGCGCCCGCCGCGCAGCCTCCTCAGCTCGGCCGCGGCCCGATACGCAGCATCGGGATCAAGCGGCGTACCGCGCATCGAAAAGGGGGTGATCTGCGCACCGGTTACGATTGAGTCCGCGACTTCTCGTGCGACGCTCGCCAGCTCGTTGATGTCTTTGGAAGCGGGGTCTTTGGGCGTGAGGTCTGCGGGCGTAGGCTTGCTCATCGTCCGGGCTCCTTGGCTTCTTCATACAGCCACGTGCCCATTCCGCCTACAAGAGCTTGCCCGACGCGCAGAGTCAAGCGACACCTTAACCTGTGCACGAAGCCGACGATCAAAGTCCTGTGGCTTTATTCAGCTGGCGCACTT
>CAZMAC010000043.1:0-12456 GCA_964564085.1 uncultured Hyphomicrobiaceae bacterium | reverse complement strand
GCGGGGACAGGCTTCACGGGGCCATGCTTCGCCTGAAAGCGCTCTAGAACTTCCGGCGCAGCTCGGAGCGGATGCCCCAGTTATCTTCGTCTTGCCCCTCAAGGAACTGATAGGTGGCATCGGCCCGGAACAGCCAGGCCTTGCTGAGCGGGATCTGATAGCGAACACCCAGAGCGTACTGCTCATCCACCAGAGCCTGATCGCCGTGAGGCTGCACAGTTGCCACCTCAAAGACGATCTGCTGATCCAGATTAAACAGATACTGGATGCCGATCGCGCCGCCGTAGGTGTCGGTGCCGGTGTCGTCCAGTTTTGGGAAACCTGTCAGAGCATCGGTCTCGAAGTTAATGCCAACATTCTTCAGGATGCCCGCGCCGTTCCCATCAACCAGCGGCTGAGGATTACCAAAACCGACGAAGAAATTGGCGTAAGGAAGCAGCGTGCTGGGCAAGCCTGAAATCAGGCTGTTTTCCGAAATGATGGCGAGACCGTCATTGTCGTCCCCGTCCCCGAAGTTGGCGAACACGCGGGTCGAGTTCGACAAGGTGTTGTAATAACGCCTTGTATAGGCCGCCGTGAGGAAGTGTGTGACAAGTCCGTCCGCCTCATCAAAACCGTCGATCAAGCCGTAACCCGTTTCGATATAGCCGTCGAAGGCGTCGATGAATGCGGTTACGCCATACAGATTGGCGATATTGTTGTTGCGGTTAGCGGAGACATCTGAAACGACGCTCTGATTGTCAATATTGTCATACGCCGCAAAGAAGGTTACGTCGAAATTGGCAAGGCCCAGCGATGCTGAGTTCTGGGCAGGGATCGTAAAAGCGCCACCCAGGATCGCGTCATTCGCCCAGATACCGTTCTGCAGGAACAGCGGGAAGAGACCGACAGTGAACGGCAGATCGAAACTGGATTCCGCACCGGACAAACCGGCATAAATCTGGCCGACGTCGCCTTCAAGAAACAGCGTCTGCGGGTTGCCGTCAAATTCGAGTTCGCATTCCTCATCATCGACGCCCCCGCCGCCAAACTCACAGCGCGTGAACTGACCATTATCCTGGATGGGCGTGAAGAAGGCGTGGATGCGTTCGGTACCGGTGATCTTGAAGTCGACGTCGAGATTCAGCCGTGTCGCGATCTGAGCAACATCGTCACCATTATTCTGATTGTAGGCAACTGCCGTCCGCCAATCGCCATAGATATGGAGACCTGGAAGCAGCGGATTTAATTCGCCCAAAAGCGTGCTGCTTTCCGAATATTCACCGGAGGTGTATTGCTGACGACCAAGCTCAAGCAGCGGGCGTGGCGGTATGACTTCAGTCTTGGCGCCATAAATATCGACCTGCCCCTTGGCATCATACTTCTCTTCATATTTTGGATTGGGGCGGAATGCGTCTTCAGCCGCCTGTTTATCAACCTTTGTGACACCAGGCGGCGCGTTGGTCGAGGTGACGATCGTATTATATTTTACGATGACCTCCGTATCCGCCAGCTCAGCCGTTTGAGCTTGCGGCGAGCGCTCCTCGGTCAGCATGGCCTGTTTGACGGACGCATTACTGCTGACACTTGGCGCCGGCAGCCGGGCCTGTTTGCGCGAAGCGTTGGCGCCTGCCCCCTTCGCAATCAACTTACCACCCTTGCGTGACTCATTGGTGCTTGCGCGGGCCGGGCTCAACATCCCCCCCTTGCGAGCTTCGTTGCTGCTCGCACCTTCCGCACCCAATCTGCCACCCTTATTGGCCGCGTTGCTGGTTGCGCTTGCCGCAATCAGCTTGCTTTCCTTGCCAGTCTTGTTGATGCTCGCAGCCGCCGCAGAGTCTGCCGTCACACCTGCAATCGCAAGATGTCCCCCGGCGACGAGCGCGATTGTGGCTAGAGCGGTCGATGTTCTGGCACGGTGTCGAAGGTTGCCCTGTGCTTCACAATTCATGTGAAAGCCCCTCTCTTTATTCACCCGAAATTCCCTCTTCCCAGCTTCAGCCTGGCCCGAATCTCTAAGCTGCGCGAGACTTCGTCAGCGAAGAAACTCGCGAAAGATGCAGCTGACCGCTTTTTCTCGCAGTCCGGCGCCTGGCTTTTACGTGCGGGGTATTTGCCCCCAATAAAGGCTTCGGAAAGACCGGGGACATTTATCTTCAGTGCCTTGGTAATTCCCCAATCCGAAACCCCTTGGCTTTTTAAGCTAGTGGCCCGAACCTACCCCCTCGGGCCACTAGGTATTTTTCCAGATGGATCAAATTAGCATGACATTTGAATTAAGTTAGCCCTTTTTCGATGCTTACCGCTCAATGTCATGTCTGCTTTCATCAACCTTTGACTTCGAACTCCACAGCATAAGCATGGAAGTCCATCATCCACTCATTCATGCGCTGTTCCATCTCCTTGGTCGCGCCAACGAAGCGCATGAAGTAGATCGGCTCAGCGCGGCTGCGCATGCGGAAGGCAAGGCGGTATTTACCAGGCTTCTTGATCAGGTTCGCAGGTACCGAGTACTTGGCGACCTTTTCACTCAGTGGCGGCATTGAGTGATTTTCCATACGCACTAGCGGCGGATGGTTAAGGATTGTCGTCGGCACTTGCGGCGGACGCAGATGTGGCAGCGGGTCGATGTCGAAGTTAACCGGCAAATACATCTCACGATCCGTTCCCTTGACGTTGGTGGTTAGGAACTTGGTCTGGAAATGGACCAGCTGTTGATCGATTTCGATTTTACCAGCTGCAACCTCCAGGCTGTGCAAGTCAGCCATGTTGCCGTCATTATCGACGTAGCCCGATTCCCAGATGTTCTTGCCATCAGGATCGACAAGGGCAACGTTCACCCAAAGCTGTGGCTGCGCTCCAAGAGAACCTGATGGCAGATTGTGTCCCTTATTCAGGTTCTTGATCTTGTAGTTGAACGCCAGGCTCTGACCGACTCTCGGGTTGTCCTGGATGTATGGACCGTCAACTTTAACGCCGTTCTCCATGACCTGCCGCCGGAGTTCGCGCCGCTCTCTAAGCTTTGAGAAGTTCTCGGACACGACCTGCCAGGCTTCTTCACGATCAAGTGGGTCGGCCCAGGCTTTCGGGAAGTTGGCTTTAATTCTGCCAGCAGCAACCTCGTCCTCAAACTGTTGGGTCCCCCAACCGGCGCGCCAGTTAAACTGCAGCCAGTCCTTGATGCTGAAGGCCTGAGCCTTCCTGTTATGCGGGAAGATGCCTGGATGGGCGATCGAATAGCCGGGACCAATAAAACGGTGATCGGCATGCCGGCGCCCCGGATTGATTTCCTTGCCGCCAACCACAGCGGACGGTCCGGTCGCATAGCCTTCCGGCTTTCCGGGGACTTTGCCCATATGGCAGTCCTGGCAGGTGATACCAGCTCTCTTCGCCGGGCTGTCCCGATATTGATCCCACACGATCTCGAGCTTGATACCGAGGTTCACGGCAACCTGGTGACAGCTGACGCAGAACTCGGACTTGGTCATCTGCGGGTTCGTGAACATGCCATTATGGATGCTGTTCCCGCGGCCTTCTTCGCTCGTTTTGACCGAGAAGGTTTCCTTATCGCCGAGAATGTCTTTCAGGACACTCTTTTCACCACTACCGTAGACTGGCTCAAAAATCTTGCCTGGCTCAACACGGCGCTCGCCATTCACCTTGCCGTACTGTTCCTTAACACGGTGGCAGGTAATGCAGGTTACGCCCTCACGCGAAATCGCGGCACGCTGCCAAAGCGGCGTTTCGCGCTTCTCGCCGAGCTGAGTGCCGACTTGCTGGTGACAGCGCACGCAAAATGTGCCGACTGTGCCTTGTGTCAGCTCAGTAAACTTCTGCTCGAATTTATGAAACATTGGCGAGATCGACGCATAAGCATGCTGCGATGAAGACCATTCATCGTAAATTTGCTTGTGGCATTCGCCGCATTGCGCTGCCGTTGGATAGAGCGAAAGCGTTTCGTCATCTACCGCAGGAATAGGCTCTGGAGAGTCTTTCGATGCCTTTGCCGCAGCAGATAGCACAGAAAACTCGCCACTGATGTCAGCCTCGGCATCCTGAGCCAGATCTGGCCTTTCGCGCTTGCGGTCGGGCCTCACATCCGCTGTATCGGTTTTTTCAGATGCGTCTTCGGGCTCGGCCTTTTTTTCTGCGGCTTTAGATGACTCGCCCGCACCCCTGAAATATTTTTGAGCTTTGAGTTCTTTAAGCTCTTTAGGTGTAGGATTCAGCAGGTCGTCGGTCTGGTCCGGCGATTTCCCGCTGGCAAGCAGCTCGCCACCAATTTTGTCGAAGACTTCCGTATCGGAGACTTTCTGTGTCGAGTTAGATGATTCAGCCGCTTTCCAATTCTGCGCCTCTGAATCTTTTTTCGCGATCGCCTCTTTGCCGGTTTTCCGGGTCGACACCGGGAGACGGTCACCTTTTGTCTGAACGGTAACCGCACTCTTTTTGTCACTCGGTGTTGAGAGACGGTCACTCTTGCTTCCTGTGTCGGTGCGAACGAATTCGCTTGCACCGGCTATTGCATTCTGACTGGAGAACGCTGCAGTGAAAAGTATTGCGCTTGCGAAGACGCTGGAGCGTATCAATAGATTGTAAGATCGTTTCATCGCCTAAGCTTTCCCCCATAGTTTAAGGCGGCATCCCGATTTGCACTACCTATGCAGAAACACAGAGCTAAGGCCGCAAGGGATATCTGAACGAGAACTTAAAGATCAAAATTGGCGTCACGAGGTCGCGTCAATAGCATAAGTATGACGAAACATGGCAAGTTTAAGGTAAACATTATGGAAATTTTAATTTGTTTGAAATTTTCCGTTTAGATTCAATGCACTAAATGAAGCGATAGGCTTTTGGGGAATAGTAAATTTTTAGTTTAGAGATAGCGTCCGAACTATCTGGTTACATAGCGTTTCCGAAGTCACGTGATATGTGCAAAAATACCGAGCGGACGGTTCGCGGCTCCGTCATCGGCTCTCCAGGCTTTCAGCCATTTCCGCCTCGCAATAGCGGTCGCGCAATTCAGATGCAGATCGATTATTTTTATTTTTTCGATGCCAAGCGCTGGAGCGGCTTATCTTCACAATCATGGGTTTGCGACTTCGACGCCATCAACTTTTATTGCGATGCAAAAAATTTCCGTCCATCAAATTGCGAGACGGAGCCCCTTCAGGAGAGACGGATGAAACTCATGGACTTTAAGGCCCTAACCTTCGATGTGTATGGAACTTTAATCGATTGGGAAAGCGGTATGATCGCCGGGCTCAAGCCGCTGACGGACCGCATCAGCAAACCGCTGTCGCGCGACGATATTCTCGAAGCGCACGCCTATTATGAGTCCAAGATCCAGCGTCAGACCCCGGCAAAACTCTATCGCGATCTATTGCCGGTGGTTTATCGGAGATTGGCCGAGGAATGGGGCATTCATGTCAGTTGGGAGGAATGCCAAGCCTATGGTCAATCGGTTGCAGATTGGCCCGCTTTTCCTGATAGTGCTGAGGCGCTCAAATACCTGAAACAGCACTATAAATTAATTGTTCTGACCAACACCGACAATGTCAGCTTCGCTCATAGCAATGCAAGGCTCGATATCAAGTTCGACGGGGTTTACACGGCTGAAGACATTGGGTCCTACAAACCCGACCCACGCAATTTCGAATTTATGATCGATATGCTTGGGCGACTAGGCATCAGGAAGAGCGAGATTTTGCATACAGCGGAAAGCATGTTTCACGATCATGCATCGGCAAATCAATTCGAGTTGTCGAACTGCTGGATTTACCGCCGCCACGACAAGCAGGGCTTTGGGGCAACCATGACGCCCGCTCAAATGCCGCGATACGATTTTCAGTTTAACAGTATGGCGGATATGGCCGATGCCCATCGCGCCGCCCTTGCGGGATAGCGCATATGAGAGCTAAAATTTATAGAAACTCATGAACTCAAGCAGCTTAAGATTTTGCAGGCCCTTTCCCAGCAACGCCTTCAATTGATAAGAAGACTGGCTTTGCATTTTCGCAAAGCACCGCGGCTGTAAGTTTGCCATTCGATGTCGCTCCGGTATCTATGCAAATCCGGTTCGGGCGAATAACAGGTTCGTCGTTCGGTGTATGACCATGAATAACACGAAATCCGTAGTCGCCTTCATAATCGAGGAAGCGATTCCGTATCCAAAGCAGATCTTTCGGCTCCTGAGCCTCAATCGGTTTGGCCGGCACGATACCGGCATGCACGAAGAGATAATCCCCCCAACGGTGATATAGCTGAAGAGCGTTCAACCATGCGATTCGTTCCTCACCCAGCGCTTGAGCAAGCTGTGCGGGATCATAGCCGCCAAAACGCAGCTCAATACCCAAAGATATAAGCGTCTCGCCACCGCCATTGCCGAGCCACGTGTACCAAGACTGCCGATTGTCCGTCTTTAAGCAGGTCAGCAATAAGTCTTCATGATTGCCTTTCAAACAAATGGTTTGAAAACCGGCAAGACCACGCCTGCCCCGGTCGATGACGTCGAGGCTGTTTGCTCCCCGGTCTATGTAATCGCCGAGATAAACAATTGTGGCGGCAACATTTTTATAGCGTAAGGCATGATAAGCCGTGATGCACTCATGCAGTGCCTCCAAGAGATCATCACGGCCATGAATATCGCCAACAGCGTAATAGAGGTGCTTCAAGCGCAACCCCATTTAACAAGGAGCCCGACCCCATTCTCAAATCGGGATCGGGCCTATCAATGAATAGGTCGTATTTGTGAGCCGCTGACTCACCGAGACATGCGCGACGTCGGGCTTATCGCAGCGCCGTCTGCGCACCTCCATAACTCGACACAACCCGGACTTTCGTTCCAATTTTTGCCAGCGAGGCCAGATGAATCACATGGTGGTTCATCATCCGGAAACAGCCCGAGGATGCGGCACGCCCAATGGTTTTCGGATCATTTGTGCCGTGAATGCGGTAGAGCGAATTGCCGAGATAAAGCGCCTTGGCGCCGAGCGGATTTTTAACGCCGCCTGTCATCTTTTTCGGCAGGTACGGCTCGCGCTGGCGCATTTCTGCCGGCGGATGCCAATCCGGCCAGGCGGCAATCCGGCTGACCTTCTCCGTACCTGTCCAGTTGAAACCTTCGCGCCCGACGGAAATCGGGTATTCATAAGCCTCGCCGCCTCTGAGCGTGTAAAGAAGGCGCCGTCCCTTTGAATCAATGATAATCGTGCCCGGAGGTTCTGACTTTAGAAGAGACACAACTGGCGGCGCCTTTGGCGTAATGCGGGGCCGCGGGCCGCCTTGCATCAGTGCTGGAAAGGGTTTGCGCGAATAACGACTGCGGTAGCGTTCCCGGTCACTTTGCCAACGCTCTTGTTGACGAGTATTTTCCCTTTGAAAAAGCGGCCTTCCATCGGAAGACCAGCCCTCAAGCGCCGAAACGTCCGACGATCCGGTCATGGATAACAATGACACCATCAGTGCTGCGGCGGATAAAGTGCGTAAATCCTTCACTTCGGGATGTCCCTTCTCTATTTAATTCCCCAATTGCCGGCAGGGGGTCTTCAGACCAAAGCCGGCATAAATGTGCCCGATTCCAGCTTAACAGAGTTTAAGCGAATGACGAGATCCTTCAGAGTAAAAAATTTCGTATATGCGTTTTACTAGCAATAGTATGTCTCAAAAATGAACACAGGCGACATAGCGTTGCTCCTGCTGTTGCTGCACGCCTCACCAAGGATTGCAAAAATTTTAGCGATAAAACCTTAACGAGTAATAGCAGGTTAGATATTGTGGGTAGCTTGAAGACACGGGCGACTGCCAAGGCTGCCCTGCCCGACTATGTCGAGCTCTGGTTTACGCGAAAGCGCTGGGAATTACGCCCCTTTCAGCGCCGGATGATCGACGCCTATGCGGCGCGCCGCTCAACGCTCCTTGTAGCACCAACCGGCGGAGGCAAGACGTTATCCGGCTTTCTTCCATCGCTTATCGATATTCACGAAACACACCCCTCCGGCCTGCACACGATTTATCTGTCGCCGCTCAAAGCGCTGGCCAATGATATTGAGCGCAATCTCCACGCACCGGTCGCGGAAATGGAGCTCAGCGTGCGTGTCGAGAGCCGTACGGGCGATACGCCGCAAACCAAGCGCAAACGGCAACGCGAGCGCCCGCCACATATTCTGTTAACGACGCCTGAGTCGCTGATGTTGATGCTGTCTTATGCCGAAGCCCGCCGGCTTTTCGCGGGCGTCCGCTCGGTCATCGTCGATGAGGTGCACAGCTTTGCCCATACGAAGCGGGGTGATTTTACCGCGCTTGCGCTTTCCCGGCTCGCAAGTTTTGCGCCGGATCATCTCCGCTTCGGGCTGTCGGCAACGGCGGCACATCCCGAGCGACTAGCCGAGTGGCTGCTTTCTGCCGGAAATCCGGCGGCAATCCTCACTGCGGGGCTGAGAGTCAAACCGAACATACGGATCATGAAAATCAATCAGCGGATGCCTTATAGCGGTTTCATGGCGCAATATGCCGTGCCGGACATTTACGAGATGATCAAGACCGCAAAAACGTCGATTGTCTTTGTCAACACGCGGGCGCAGGCTGAGCTGTTGATGCAGATGCTGTGGGAGGTGAATGAGGATTCGCTTCCGATCACCGTCTATCACGGCAGTCTCAATCGCGAGCAGCGCCGTAAGACCGAAGCCATGATGGCGGCGGGCAAGCTCCGCGCCGTTGTGGCAACGGCTGCGCTTGAGCTGGGTATCGATTGGGGCGATGTCGATCTTGTGATCCAGGTCGGCGCACCGAAAGGCGTCAGCCGTCTGCTTCAGCGCATCGGACGCTCCAAACACCGCCTCAATGAGCCGAGCGAGGCGTTCCTCGTTCCTGCCAATCGCTTCGAGGCGCTCGAATGTCACGCGGCCTTGTCTTCCATTGCCAAGGGCGCGCTTGACGGTGATGAAATTTCGACCGGCTCGCAGGATGTGGTCATCCAATATATCGTCAATTGCGCTTGCGGCGAGGCAATCGATCCGGATGAAATTTACGCTGAAGTCACGCGCACTGTCCCTTACAGCAAATTGCCTCGTGACCAGTTCGATCGGCTGTTCCGCTTCGCCATCGACGGCGGCAATGTGCTCGCCACTTATGACCGTTTCCGGCGGCTGAGGCAAACGAAAGAGGGACGGTACACACTCGCCTCGCAAGCTGTACGCCGTCGCCACCGAATGAATATCGGCGTCATTGTCGAAGCGGCGCGGCTGAAGGTGATGAAGCTGAACAAGACCGGCAAAACGGGTCGGATACTCGGCGAGGTGGAGGAATATTTCGCCCAAGGGCTTACGGCGGGCGACACCTTCATTTTCGCAGGCGAGTTGCTTTCCTTCGTCCGCATTCGCGATTTGATAATTGAAGCGCGGCCTGCAATGGGCGGCCAGCCGAAAATCCCCGCTTATGCTGGCGGGCAAATGCCGCTTTCGACCTTTTTGGCGGACGGTGTTCGTCATGTGCTGAGCAGGCCGTCGATCTGGCGGCGGCTGCCGGGCGAAGTGCGTGAATGGCTGAAATTGCAGCAGCAATTCTCTATCATCCCGCCTGAGAATGCGCTTCTGATTGAGCATTTCCCGCGCCGCCGCCTGCGTTATACCGTCTTCTATACATTCGAAGGCCGCCGCGCCAACCAGACTCTCGGCCTGCTGATCACGCGCCGCATGGAGCGTCAGGGACTAAAACCCGTCAGCTTCACGCTCAGCGATTATGGCCTCTCCATTGCAAATCTCGAAGAATTTGGGGAAGAAGCAGCGAAGGGCCTGCTCGCACCCGATATTTTAGGCGATGATCTGGAGGAATGGATCATGGATGCAGCCATGCTGCGCCGGTCCTTTCGCCATGTGGCGACCGTGGCCGGGCTGGCTGAGCAACAGCACGCCGGCGCGCGCGCGACGATGAAGCAAATGACGGTGAGCACCAATCTGATCTATGACGTGCTGCGCCGCCATGAACCGGACCATGTGCTCTTAACCATGGCCCGGCGCGATGCCGAAAGGGAGCTACTCGATTTGAAACGGCTGTCCGATATGCTGACCCGCTTCTCCGATCACCTGATCTACCGCGCGCTCGATCGTGCGTCTCCGCTTGCGATCCCGGTAATAACGGAAGTGCGGACAGAGCAGGTCCAGGGTGCAGGTGTGGAAGCTTTACTCGCCCAGGCGAATATCGCCCTTCAAGCTGAGGAGCTGATCGACGATGTCCGCGCAGCTCTGGCCTAAACCCTCGCCCTGCCAAACGCAGATGGAAATGACTTTTGCGGGCGAAGACGTCGTCCTTGACGTCTGCGGCGCGTTGTTCTTTCCGTCACGCGGTCTGCTTGTGGTCTCGGATCTGCATTTGGAAAAAGGCTCGTTCTTCGCCGCGCGCGGCAGGCCGATGCCTTGTCTGGATACACGGGACACGCTCCAAAGGCTTGCTGGCGTGCTTGATTGTTACAGTCCGCGCATTGTGGTCAGCCTGGGCGACAGCTTTCACGATCTCCGGGCAGGGGAGCGGATCGCTACTGAGGATGCCGAGTTTTTGCAGGCCCTGGTTGGCGCGGCCGAAGAATGGATATGGGTGACCGGCAATCACGACCCCGAAATCTCCGTACGCTTCGACGGATCTGCCGCCTCCTCCTACAAGATCGGCTCAATTCTCCTGTCGCACAGACCCGAGGACGGCAAACCGCCGCTGATCGCTGGACATTATCACCCGAAGCACCGGTTTCGCGCCGCTCGGCAAACGATTTCCGGCCCCTGTTTCGTTTTGGGGACATCGATTTTGCTGATGCCGGCATTCGGCGCTTATGCTGGGGGGTTGAATGTTTGCAGCGAGCCGATCGCCGCACTCTATGATCAAAGCCCGCGCCGATACGTCCTCATCTATGGCAATAAACTTTGGGCACTAGAATAACTCTAAACATAAACACTTTTTTATATTAGCCATTCTTCTTAGAAAAATTCTAAAATACAATTAGAATGATTTTAAACTAGCTGATTATTTTCTCTTTTCTGTAACAAGCGCAGAAATTCTGGTGGATTATTCTTGACAAAACAGGTCGGGATTTGTTTCGTAATCAATGCGAGCTGCCAGATTATGAGCGGTAGTATCTATTGGTCCGAACTCAGGGCCTTGCCCCCTGTTGATTGGAGGAATTCTATGAAAGACCATCTATTGCGCTGCCTTACGGGCGCTCTTATGGCTGCTGTGGCATCCAGCCCGGCGCTTGCCGCTGACGAAGCCGTCAATGTTTATTCGCTACGGCAGACTTATCTCATTCAACCGTTGCTCGATGCCTTCAAAAAGAAGACCGGCATCGAAACGAACGTCATCTTCGCGGATAAGGGGCTGATCGAGCGTATCGCTGCGGAAGACGAGAACACCTATGCCGACGTGCTGGTGACAGCCGATATCGGGCTAATAAACAGCGCAGTCCAACAAGGCATTACGCAGCCTATTCAATCGAAAACGGTTGCTGAAAATATCCCGGCGGCCTACCGGGATCCCGAGCTGCATTGGATTGGGCTGACCTCACGCGCCCGCGTCGTTTACGCGTCGAAAGATCGCGTCACACAGGACAGCATAACTTATGAAGAGCTCGCCGATCCGAAATGGAAGGGCAAGATCTGCTCGCGCTCAGGCCAACATCCCTACAATGTCGCGCTCTTTGCCTCCGTTATCGCGCATAAAGGCGAAGCCGAAGGTAAGAAGTGGCTGGCAGCGGTGAAGGAAAATCTTGCGAGAAAGCCGTCCGGCAATGATCGCGCCCAGGCCAAAGCGATCTTTTCAGGCCAGTGCGATCTCGCTCTTGCCAATACCTATTATATGGCCCTGATGCAAAAGAATGAAAAAGAACCGGAGCAGCAAGAGTGGGCAAACACCATCAAGGTGCTCTTCCCGAATGCAGAGGGGCGCGGCACGCATATCAATCTTTCTGGTATCGTCCTCACCAAGTATGCGCCAAATAAAGAGAATGCGATAAAGCTCATCGAATTTCTGACATCCGACGAAGCTCAAAAGCTTTATGCCGAGCTGAACAACGAATATCCGCTGAAACCCGGCGTGCCGGCATCGGACATCGTTCAGTCCTGGGGCGAGTTGATCCCGGACGATCTGCCGCTTGCAGACATCGTCAAGCATCGGAAGCGCGCCTCCGAGATGGTCGATGAAGTCGGCTTCGACCAGGGGCCGAGCTCTTAAACCAAATTACTGAGAGGACCGGGCGGAATTCCCGGCCCTCTCATTGGCCCCAGTCAACTCGAAGTACGGAGCCGTTCGATGAGCGGTTATCGCTCCGAGACATTCCTGAGCCAGACGCTATCCATGTCGGCCGTCGAATCAAGATTCCTGCCGCCTGGTGAAAAACTCGTCGGCTTTGGATTTCGTGGCAGGCTTGGCGGACCTCAAACCGGAATCGGCCGTGCCGCTCTACATATTCGTTTTGGCGTCGGATTTATCCGATCC
>CAZMAC010000042.1:0-12577 GCA_964564085.1 uncultured Hyphomicrobiaceae bacterium | reverse complement strand
TATATTCTGCACCCGAGCGACAGCCGCACCGGCGTTTACTACTCGCTGATCCCGATGACACGCGCCATGATCGCCGGTCTCTTCACCCCGGAACAGGCGCGCTACCATTTAAGCCTGATCCGCGAACATCTTGCCTTTCCGGACGGCGTAAGGCTAATGGACAAGCCGGTCCCCTATCATGGCGGTGTCGAAACCAATTTCCGGCGCGCGGAGTCGGCGGCGTTTTTTGGCCGGGAGATCGGTTTGATGTATTCCCACGCGCATCTGCGCTATTGCGAGGCGCTGGGTTTACTCGGCGAGATGGAGGAAATGAGAAAAGCCTTGCGGCTGGCCAATCCGATTACGGTGACGGAAGACGGCCCCAACGCCGCGCTGCGCCAGCGCAACGCCTATTTCTCAAGCAGCGATGCGGCATTTCCCGACCGCTACAAGGCGAGCGCAGAGTGGGCGCGCGTTAAAGATGGGACTGTGGAGGTGGATGGCGGCTGGCGAATCTATTCCAGCGGCCCAGGCATTTTCATCCGCCTCGCATTGCAATCTGCAAGCCGAAAACCCTAGAGCAATGCGCATCCAATCGGACGCGGACAGTTGCTCTAACTGTTAAAAACAGATCAACTTTTCTGCGTTTTGGTGTTTCCACCTAAACGCAGGTTCATATAAGACGGGCTCACCTCAGATTTCAGCCGCGGCGGCGGCGTCCGCCTTGCACCTCTTCCAGCTCCTGGAAATCGGGTGCCGGAGTGTCTTGATCGGCGTCATCCATCAGCGGATGAGGCGGCATAGGCTCCCGGGGCTGATGGGGGGCCGGTGGCGCTGAAGGCTGAGGCGCGGCTGGCGACCATTGGGACACGGGCGAGGATGGCTGACGCGCGCGATTTTCCTGCGCCGGCGGGTCAATGCGCGTGACGTTTGCACGCGGCACCTGACCATCACGCGGCATTGCCGGCACTGGCAAGTCTGGCTTTTTGGCGGTTGCCTTTGAACGGCGCTTTTTAGGTCCGGATTTGAATAGAGATGAGAAACGCGTCTGCAAGCCATTCAACGAGAGGGCCCCGAGACGCCTGCGCAGTCCTGAGAAAATTCTGGCGGCGCCGCGCCCATTGCCTGAAGCAGCCGATGACGCACGCGAGACTGGGACCGGGAGTTTGTGAACGCTCGGCGATGGCGTGCTCACAGCTTCATCCTCATCTGGCTGCGTTTCGATTGGCACGCCCTCTCCCGGTGCGGAAACGATCGCCTCGTCAGTTTTCCGCTCCTTTTTCTGGCGTTTTTTATCGCGCTTGTTCGATCTTGCGAGCGCATTGAGGAGGTTCATCACGTCGCGCTCGGCGATGGGCTCGCCGAAATAGAACCCTTGCGCATAGTCGCAGCCAAGCGCGCGAACATAAGAGACATCTTCCTCGCGCTCCATGCCCACAGCGATCACGTCCTTGCCGAGTTCACGGGCCATGGCAAGGGCCGCTCGTAAAACGACAGCGCCCGACATGTTATCGCTGCCGTGGCTGATCAGTGAGCGGTCGATTTTAAGAGCGTCAACAGACAAACGATGCAGATAAGCAAGCGAGGAATATCCGGCGCCAAATTCATCGAGCGCAACGCCTGCACCGAGCCCTTTCAGCCAGTCGAGAATTTCGATGGCCTGCTCGGGGTTTTCCATGACGAGGCTTTCGGTCACCTCAAGGCGCAGACACCCTTTTGGCACGCTCTCCCGGCCGATGATAAGCCGCAGATCCTGGATCAAATCCTGCTTGAAAAGATGACGGCTGGAGATATTGACGCTGACATAAAGAGGATCCTCAACGCGCGGCAATGTTCTGTGCCAGCGGCTGACCTGGCGCACCGCCCGCTCGATCACATAAGTGCTGATTTCCGAAATCATGCCGCTTTCTTCGGCGACGGGCAGAAACTCTGCCATGCTGAGCGAGCCTAATTTCGGATGTTGCCAGCGCACCTGGGCGGCAAAGCCGGCCAGCTGATCGTCGCCAAGCCGCATAATCGGCTGATATAAAACCCGGATCTGGCGCTTTTCAATGGCAAGCTTCAGGTCGTTCTCGATGATCTGGCGCTCGCTTCTTTCGCCGCGCATTTCGGGCTTGTACAGCTCGATACGGTCGGCCCCGGATCGCTTCGCCCGGTACATCGCCGTCTCGGCCTCGCGCAGAAGGTCGGCCGGTGTCGCCTGCTGTCCGTCATAAACGGCGATGCCGACGCTGCCGGTCAAGACAACATCGCGCCCGGCAATTTTCATGGGCGCCCGCAACGACCGCCTGACGCGCTCGGCCAGCATTGCAATCTGACGCGGTTCCGTTTCGTTGGATAAGAGGACCCCGAATTGCTCGCTACCGATCCGGGCAAGCGTGTCCTGCGGTCCCAGATGACGGGACAAACGCCGCGAAATCGTGAGGAGCATACTGTCGCTGACGCTGAAATCCGTGGTCCGGCTCAGAGATTGGAAGCTGTCGATATCAACATAGACCACGGTTGGCTTGGAGCCATCATCATGCGCTCGGGCAATGGCGCAATGGATACGGTCTACAAAGAGTTCCCGGTTCGGCAAACCCGTCAGGCTGTCATGAATGGCATTATGCAAAAGCCTGTCCTGGGAGCGCTTCTGTGCCGTGATATCGCGGAGCAGTCCGACGCAGCGCAACGTCTTTGCCGACCCGCTTGGAAGCGTATGCGCGCGCAGCTCGTAATAGACATAGCTGCCATCCGTTCGACGGAGACGAAATTCCGTCGAGAGCTGGCCTTGCTGCTTTTCGCGAATGCCCGCAAGGCTCAGCTTCATCCGCTCGCGATCCGAGGCATGAAGATGCTGCAGCCAATCATTAACATTGCCGCGCAGCGTCCCCGGCGGATGGCCGAGAATCGAATCGATTTCAGGGCCAACGAAAATTTCATCACGGCGCAGATTCCACTCCCAGACCGAAGCCCCGGACGCTTCCAGCGCAACTGCACCCATCTGCAGCTCAGCGGCATCCTCCCCATAAAAATGCTCGCCGCCATGAAACGCATATTGCGTTACGGTGAAACTCAACAGCGCCAGGATGAGAACCAGCCCGGCATTGAGCGCGGGAACGATAACGTCACCCGAAAGCTGGCCAAGGATCGTAACGCCGGCACCAAAAAGCCAGACCAGAAGCAGCATCCAGCTCGGCAGCAAAGACAAAGCGCGTTCCTGGCCCTGAAGCGCCAGAACCACAATGAGCAGGGAACCCATGGCGGCAATCGGCAGGAAAGAAATTCGGGCGAGGCCCGATGCAAGCGTGGCATCGATTAAGGCGAAACCGACAAGACCGATTTGGACAAGCGCCCACACGCCAAAAATAACCGTAAGCGAGGGATGCCACCGCCTGAGCTGGAGGAACACGTACATGAAGATGACAATGCTGGCCGCAAGGGCCGCCTCCATCGCCGAACGGTAAATCGCATTGTCCGCCGCATTCAGCTGAAAGAGCTTGTGCCAAAAACCAAAATCGACGCAGAGATAACCGACAACACACCAGGCGATTAATGCAGAGGCGGGAAAGATCGCATTGTGATTGGCGCCAAAAATGGCCGTTAGATAGATCGCCAGAACGCCGGCGATACCGAGCAGAATGCCATTAAAAAGGGTAATGTCCGTCGTTTTCTTGCTGAATATGGACGGATTGGCGAGGTAAAGGCGCGGAAAGCCTAAATCGCTCAACTCAACGATATAGGTGATCGTCGATCCCGGTTGCAGCACGAGTTTGTAAATGTCGGCATAGTCATTTTCGACTCGCTCAGGCTTGAAGCCGAGCGAAACCGTGACATTCTCAATTCTCGGCGCATCGAGATCAGGCCAGATCACCTGCGAGCCGACCATGTCGTAACGCTGTGCCATCAGCCAGAGCGTGACGGTCTGATCGGTTGGATTGTTGAGCGCAAAAATTGCCCAGTTCGGATTGGTGCCCTGCGTCTTGGCCGACACGGACATACGCCCGGAGACGCCATCCTGGCCCGCTGCCGTTTCCACGCTAATGCGGTCGCCGCGACCCTCATAAAGCTCGCCAAGCAGGGTGATATCAATTTGTTCCTGATCCTGGCCGATCACAATGGATTCAAGCGCGCGCACCGGCGTTGCCGCGAACAGGAAAGCGGAAACAACCAGAAGCAGCGGCGTGAAACTGTTCAGTCCCTGCTGTTTAAAGCTTCGCAGCGTTTGTAAAGCCGTCTTGAAACAATCAATGACAGACATTCAACGCACCTTCGCTCCATTATTGGGCACACGCTTTCGTTGCGGCGTGTCCGGCTGTCCCTGCTTTACGACCGCAATCCGTCATCTATTGCGGCAAAAAGCAAGTGATCTTGCCATAATCCGTTAATCTTGAGGTATTTCCTAGCGAAACCCTCATGTTCGAACCCACATTTTTCGAGAAGCCCGCGGGAAGCGAAATTGCTTGGCAAACAAGCGGCTTCAAGGCGGTGAAATCCGAGCGTACCGAAGACAAAGGGTAAAAGGCTACGCAAAGCGGACGTCATATTGCCTTGCCGACTATAGGGCGCTCCAATCCAGTATCCGATCGAAATTGATTGACTGACCCCTCTGCGGGCATTTGTAAGCGTTACTCCCCCGATCAGCTTGGTATCATCGTTTCGGAACAGAAAAAAGGCATAACCGGTACCGTCTTTTATATCACGCTGATAGTAGCGCAGCCTGCGGCGAAAGGCCGACCGTGTCAATTCATCGGCGGACCATTCAGGCTCCCAGGGTTTCAGGAAATCCTCGCTGTTTCCTCGCAAATTCGCCCATTCAGGATAATCGGCCATTTGCGGAATGCGTAACATGATCCGGTCTCCGCGGATGACCGGGCCATGTTCATTCAAAGGAACGGAACGCAAAAACGCCATGGGCGCTGTCCTTGAGCATCAATGCACCGTGTCAGTTGCGGCGCGCTCCTTTACCGTATCGCGCAGACGGTCCGAGACGCCGTCCGGGCCGACACTTGCGGTGACAGGATCTTTGATCAGTGCAAAGCCGGCAGCAAGGGCACCGATATCGGCCACGCTGACGCCTTCGATTCGCTCGATCAGTTCCTGCGTCGTCAATTGCCTGCCAAAGATCAGCGTATCGCGCGCAACCTGCGTAGCGCGGGCTTCAGAGCTTTCAAGGCTCATAAGAAGCGACGCCTTAAGCTGCGCTTTTGCACGGTCGAGTTCGGCATCACTCGGCCCGTCAAGCGCGACCGCGCGCAATTCCGCCATTATAACCTGCACCAACTCCTCGATTTGCACGTCACCCGTTGCCGCATGGACGCCGAAAAAGCCGCTATCCGAAAAGCCCCAGCCAAATGCGTGAATATCGTAACACAATCCGCGCCTTTCACGCGCCTCTTGAAACAGACGCGAAGACATGCCTCCGCCGAGCAGGACCGAATACAGCAGCGAAGCAAAATAGGCATCGTCGCGGAAGGATGGCGCTTCAAATCCGATAATTATGTGGCTTTGCTCAAATCTGCGGGTCAGGCTGCGATGGCCGCCGCTGAAACGGGCGGGCTCCATCGCACGCCCCTCGCCCGTCGCAAAGCCGGTGAACAGCTTTTCGGCGCTGGCGGCAATCTGGTCGTGATCGACAGCCCCGGCGGCACCAACCACCATGCGCGGTGCAGCATAGGCTGATTGGCGATAAGCGGCGAGATCGTCGCGGCTGAGCGCGCGAACGCTATCGGGCGTTCCGAGAATGGAGCGTCCAAGCGGCTGATCGGTAAAGGCGGCTTCCTGAGCAAGCTCGAAAACGAGATCGTCGGGCGAGTCCTGAACGGCCGCAATCTCCTGCAGGATGACCTTTTTCTCTCTGACCATATCTTCGGGGTCGAAGACCGGATTTTGCAGAATATCGGCAAGAATATCGAGAACCAGGGGCACATGCTCGCGCAGGACTCGGGCAAAATAATCCGTAGTCTCAAAGCTGGTCATCGCATTGACGGCGCCGCCGACTGCTTCGACTTCTTCCGCGATCTCGACGGCACTGCGCGTCTTGGTCCCTTTGAAAGCCATATGCTCCAGAAGATGCGCGAGCCCATGCTCCTGCGGCAGCTCGGAGCGCGCGCCGGTATTGACCCAAACACCGAGAGATGCGGTCTCCAGATGCGGCATGTGGCAGGTTACGACGCGCAGGCCGCTTGCCAGCGTCGTCATTTCAATGGTCATCAGTACACCCTTGATTCAGAGAATCGGCCCCGTTCGTAGATAGCCGCACGTACCACATCGGTCGTGGCATCGAGCATGATATAGTCTTCATGCCCCTTAAGCGCATTTTGCAAGCGCTCAGGGATTTGCGGCGCACGGCCGATGGCTTTTTCGACGGCAGCGGTAAATTTCGCCGGATGAGCTGTGGCAAGAACGATCATGGGCGCGTCAGCTGAACCGGCCTCTTTTTCAGCCGCTGCCAGGCCGACCGCTGTATGCGGATCGGCAATATAGCCTGTCTGCTGATAAATCCGTTTCATGGTTTGCAACGTTTCTGCCTCATCGCAGCGATGCGCCGAAAAAAGCGCCGTCATTGCGCTTAGTTCCGTCTCGTTCAATTGGAAGGCGCCGTTCCCGGCAAACGCGTCCATCAAGCTGTTCAGGCGAGCACTGTCGCGCCCGCTAACTTCAAAAACCAGCCTTTCGAAATTGCTGGAGACCTGGATATCCATGCTCGGGCTGGAAGTCGGAACCACACCGCGCGGCTCATAGCGCCCGCTCGCAAGCGTCCTGGCCAGAATATCGTTGGTGTTGGTTGCAATGACAAGGCGCTCGATAGGAAGCCCCATGCGTTGAGCGGCATAGCCTGCGAAAATATCGCCAAAGTTCCCGGTCGGCACACTGAAGCGCATGGGCCTGTGCGGTGTGCCGAGACTGGCGGCGGCGGTGAAGTAGTAAACCGTTTGGGCCATAATCCGCGCCCAGTTGATCGAATTCACAGCCGTCAGGCTAACCGAATCGCGAAAGCTGAGTTCGCCAAACAGCGCTTTGACAATCGCCTGGCAATCGTCGAACGTCCCGCGAATGGCGATAGGATGCACATTCGGTGCATTGGCCGTTGTCATTTGCCGGCGCTGCGTTTCGCTCACACGCCCGTCTGGAAACAGGACGAAAAGATCGATCGCTTCGCGGTTTTTGAAGGCCTCCACTGCGGCGGCACCCGTATCGCCCGAGGTGGCGGCGAGGATGGTTGCGCGCTGGCCAGAACGCGTCAGCGAGCGGTCCATCAGCAGACCGAGAAGCTGCATGGCGAGATCTTTAAACGCCAGCGTCGGTCCATGAAAAAGCTCCAAAAGCCAGAGATTGCTGCCGAGCTGGACGAGCGGCACCGTCGCGGGATGATGAAAGTCACGATAAGCGGTGTCGACAAGACGCGTAAACTCGTCAGCCGCAATCGCCTTGCCGATAAAGGGCTGCATAATCTCAGCAGCAACCTCGGCGTAGGGCCGGCCCGCAAGGGTCTCAATCTTGCTCTGCGTCATTTGCGGCCAGCTTGCAGGGCTGTAAAGGCCGCCATCGCGGGCGAGTCCGGCAAGAAGCACCGCCTCAAATCCAAGGCTTGCCGCGCGGCCTCGCGTACTCACGTAATTCAATGAAAAATCCTCAAGGCTCTAAAATATGGCGGCAGACTATACGCTGGCGTTCTTATCCGCAATCGTCGCATGACGGTCATCCGCCCGAGCCTGACGCAGCCGGTATCTTGCATAGGCGACAAACACCGTAAAAAGAGCCGCAGCGAGGCCGAACCAGGTTATTGCATATTCGAGATGACGGTTGGGAAGCGTCAGACGCGTAACACCCCCTTTAGGCCAGCCGCCGGGAGCGGCTTGTGCTTCGGCCTCGACCATGAAACCGAGAGCCTTTTCAGCCATCCCGGATGGAAGCGATGCAGCCATCCTGGCCACGTCCCGCCAAAACCAGCGATTGGCCTCCACCCGATTATCGGGCGTGAACAGGCCTTGCTGTTCCGGGGCGCGTGCAAGGCCGATGAGTTCAACCGTGCCTTCAATCTGACCCGCTTTGCGCGACGCTGCGTCTTTAAGCCTGTCCGGCACAATCCCCCGGTCGACAAGCACGATATCGCCATTGGTCGTCTCAAAGGGCGTCAGAATGCGCCAGCCCGCTTTGCCATCGACGACGCCGTAAAGATGGCGCTCAAATCGATGCAGAAAGCGCCCCGCTAATTGAACCCGATAATATTCGACATCGCGGTCTTTTTCCCAAATACGCCTCGCCGTGGAAAGCGACACCGGTTGGCCATGCGCGCGGGCCTGGATGCGCTCGATAAGTCCCAGCTTCCAGTCCCGCCTGTCGAGCTGCCATTTCCCAAGACTGATGAGAATGGCAAGGCCAATCAGCGTCATAATCGACGGGACCACCAGAGGCCGGTAATTCGCCATAACAATCCTATCATTCCGCGTCGGACGGCCTGGCTTCCTCAGCGCGGTACTTGTATTGTAGCGCGATCAGAGTGGCTTTGAATGGCCGCAGCAGAAGAAGCGGCAAAGCCAGGCCGAACGGTAGCCAAAGCGCGGCGTGAACCCAGAGCGGGGGCTGATAAACGACCTCAGTGTAAAGAGCTGCCCCTGTTACGATGAAGCCCGCAATCAAAATGATGAAAACGGCCGGACCGTCCCCGGAATTGGCGAAGTCATAGCTCAAACCGCAATGATTGCAGCCGTCGTCAAGCGCCAGATAGCCCTTGAACAGCTTGCCCTTGCCGCAGCGCGGGCACAAGCCCATCAGCCCGGCATGAAACGGAGATATCGCCGAATAGGCGGGGGCGTTTGGGTCATCCATAAAGATTTAGAAGGCGGCCCGCGCCGCCTCCGTCCAAATTGGCGCTGAACTTAGATCAACCTGCGTTTTGGTGATTCTGCCTAAACGCAGGTTGATCTATTTTAAAAGGTTAGAGCAACTGTCCGCGTCCGATTGGACGCGCGTTGCTCTAGATCAACCTGCGTTTAGGTGGAGTCACCAAAACGCAGAAAAGTTGATCTATTTTAAACAGTTAGAGCAACTGTCCGCGTCCGATTGGACGCGCGTTGCTCTAGTGCGCAGCCGGGGTCCCTGCGCCCCAAACATAGATGCTGACAAACAGGAACAGCCAGACGACGTCCACGAAGTGCCAGTACCAGGCCGCGGCTTCGAAGCCGAAATGATGCTTCTCGGTAAAGTGACCGGCAAGCACGCGAAAGAGAATCACAATCAAGAAAATCGTGCCAACAATCACGTGAAAGCCGTGAAAGCCGGTCGCCATGAAGAAGGTCGAGCCGTAAATATGGCCAGCAAACTGGAAGTCTGCATGCTGGTATTCGTAAGCCTGGAGCGCGGTGAACACCATGCCAAGCGCGATTGTCAGCGCCAATCCCCAGACCAGCCCGCGCCGGTTGCCTTCCTGAAGCGCGTAATGCGCCCATGTCACCGTCGTCCCAGACGTGAGAAGGATCAGCGTGTTAACCAGAGGAAGTGTCCATGGGTCAAATGTTGAGTTGAACCTGCCATCACCCGTCGCTGCGGGCGGCCAATGTCCGCCGGTGAGCTCCTCACGGGTCACCATCCCAACCGCCTCGGACACATTTTCAACTGCCGTTATATCGCCCGGGAAAAGCGCTGCATCGAAATAGGCCCAGAACCACGCGACGAAGAACATCACCTCAGAGGCGATGAAAAGGATCATCCCATAGCGCAGATGCATTTGTACGACCGGCGTGTGGAGCTTTTTATGCTCGGCCTCATCAATGACATCGCACCACCATAAAAACATGGTTGCCAGGATACCCAGCATACCGATGGCGAAAACCCATGGACCCTCAATGCCGAACAGCCCGCCGACCGGCGTTTTCATCCAGGCAATCGCGCCGATCGCCATAATGAAGGCCGCGATTGAACCGATGAGCGGCCAGGGGCTTGGATCGACGAGGTGATAATCGTGATGTTTCGCGTGAGAGTCCGCCATGGATGTCTTCCCTTAATGCGCGGTCTGGACCAGCGTTCCAGCACTATTATCCGGATCGCCTTCCATTTTCAAACGACCTTGTTGACGTGCCACTACCAGGCTGCGTGTTATCGGTTCGATCGGCTTTTTCTACCTTAAAGAAGGTATATGAAAGTGTAATTTCATCGATACGGTTTGCATCAGGATCATCCAAAATGGCCGGGTCGATAAAGAAGGATACAGGCATATCGACTTCCTGTCCTGCCGCAAGCGTTTGCTCCACAAAGCAGAAACAGTCGATTTTGTTGAAATAGCTGCCCGCGATCTCTGGCGTGACATTGAAGGTGGCCGAGCCCGTCACCGGTTTATCCGTCAGGTTGGCGGCCTTGTAAAAGGCAAGACGATTCTCGCCAAGCTTGAGCTGGACCGTGCGCTGAGCGGGGCGGAAAGACCAGGCGAGGTCGGGAGAGATGTTTGAGTCGAAGCGGACGGTCACCGTGCGGTTAACGACATTGGCGGAAGGGGCTTCGGCTCGCTGGGTCGTGCCGGCGTAGCCTGTGACTTGGCAGAATATGCGATAGAGAGGCACGGCGGCGTAGGACATGCCGACCATGAAAGCCGCAAACCCCAAAAGGCCAAATGCGAGCCGCTTATTCGCGCCTTTCGGTGAGTGTGACCCTGTATTATTTGCCTGGCTTTTCATCATCGCAACCCTATAGCGGCCGATTGCCGACATTGCTGCCAAGGCGCACGATCGTGACCAGGAAAAACAGAACCGCGAGCATGGCAAGGCTCAAGGCAATGACGATGGAGCGAATACGCTGTCTGCGTTTTTGCTCCTCCGTCAGAACGGGGTGCGGGTCCGGGTGCTGCTGTGTCATAAGATGAGACCCAATCCGCGCTCGGCGATCAGCGCGCCGAACACGATAAACAGATAGGAAATCGAATAGCCGAACAGCCCACGCGCGGCCTTGTCGCCGGTGTGATCATCGCTGCTGCGACAAACACGGAGCGCAAAATAGATGAATGCTGCCCCTGCCACGGCTGAGACCGTCAGGTAGAGCACGCCGCCAAGTCCGGTCAAAGCGGGCGCCATGCCGACAAGGGCGGTCAAAATTGCATAAACCAGGATCTGCGTCCGGGTCTTGCCCTTTCCGGCAACGACCGGCATCATCGGAACACCCGCGCGTTCGTAATCGCGATAACGGGTCAAAGCGAGCGACCAGAAATGAGGCGGTGTCCAGAAGAAGATGATCGCAAAGAGTAAAACGCTGTCTAGAGAGATCGTGCCGGTCGGAACCGCCCAGCCGATCATCGGCGGAAACGCTCCGGCTGCGCCGCCAATGACGATATTCTGCGGCGTTGAGCGTTTGAGCCAGATCGTGTAGATCAGGAAATAATAGGCGATGGTCAGGGCGAGCAGCCCGGCCGCCACCCAATTCACCAGCACACCGAGACAAAAGACCGAACCGCATGCGAGCACCAGCCCCAGGGTCAGCGCTTCATCGGGCGGAACGAGGCCTTGCGGGATCGGTCGCATGGCCGTCCGGCTCATCACCTGGTCGATATCGGCGTCGTACCACATATTAAGCGCACCTGCCGCGCCTGCGCCGATGGCGATGAAGATCAGGGCGACAAGGCCGATCAGCGGATGGACACTGTCCGGCGCGGCAACCATTCCGGCAAGAGCTGTAAACACCGCCAGCGACATGACCCGGGGTTTGAGCAACAAAAGGTAGTCCCGCAACTCGCCATTGGCGATGGCGCTTGACGGTTTCATCTTTTCGATCTGGCTGGCGCCGAGTTCGGGCATCGATGTCATTATTGCGCTGGCAGACAGCGCTTGCTCCAATATGAAAAACGATCTCTAGCGATCGCCGTGACTTACCGAGGGAAGGTCCGGCGGCCAATAGAACCGCCGGACAAACAGTTACTTCACGCGAGGCAACTCGTCAAAGGCATGGAAGGCCGGCGGAGACGGTAAGGTCCACTCCAAAGTCGTCGCACTCGGTCCCCAGGGATTCGCAGCCGCCTTTTCCTTGCGCATGAAGGCCTGAAGCATCGCAAAGAGGAAAATGAAAATGCTGAAGGCGGCAATGTATGACCCGATTGAGGAGACATAGTTCCAGCCGGAAAACTCAACCGGATAATCTGCATAACGACGGGGCATACCGGCAAGGCCAAGGAAATGCTGCGGGAAAAACAGCAGGTTGACGCCGACGAAGGTGACCCAGAAATGCAGCTTTCCAAGAAATTCGGAATAGGTGTAGCCGAACATTTTCGGGAACCAGTAATACCAGGCCGCAAATATGGCAAAGACCGCGCCGAGCGAGAGCACATAATGGAAATGCGCCACGACGTAATAGGTGTCGTGGAAAGCCCGGTCGATCCCGGCATAGGCAAGGACAACGCCTGTAACACCGCCGACGGTGAACAGGAAAATAAATCCGATCGCCCAAAGCATCGGCGTTTTGAACTGGATCGATCCTCCCCACATCGTTGCGATCCATGAGAAGATCTTAATGCCGGTCGGCACCGCGATCACCATCGTCGCAAAGACGAAATAAGCCTGCGTATCGACGCTGAGGCCCGCCGTATACATGTGGTGAGCCCAGACGATGAAGCCGATCACGCCAATCGCGATCATTG
>CAZMAC010000041.1:0-12584 GCA_964564085.1 uncultured Hyphomicrobiaceae bacterium | reverse complement strand
GCAACCGCTTCGTATCCCACCTTCGTGAGAACAGGCCTTTCGGTCTGATACTCTAATTCGCCGAAGCACTCAGAAAAATCAGCAATCCGGAGAGGGTGAAAACGGACAGGGCCGTCGAAACCACCACGGCGGCGTTGGAGCGGGCGACGAATGTGTTGTAGTGCTGCGCCAGAATGAAAACGGGCACCCCGGTCGGGAGGGCGGCCTGAAGCAGAACGATTGCGGCTAACACGCCTTCAAGTTTAAAGACATGATAGGCAAGCCACCATACGATGACAGGCTGAACGGCGAGTTTTGCAAAAACCAGCCATGTGATTTCCCTCGTGTCGCCTTTGACCGAGCAGCCGACCATAAACAAGCCGGCTGAAAAAAGTGCGCAGGGTGTAAAAGCACCGCCCAGCAGATCGCAAAATGTCGCTATCGGCTTCGGGACAAGAATACCAAAATACGAGGTCAACAGACCGGCGACGGTTGCCATGAAAACCGGCGTTCTGATGACGCGGAGAAAAGGCGCCCAGCTCAGTTTGCCCTGTTTTCTATCCGGGTCCGTCTCTGCAAAGATGATTGCGAGCGGCAGGAATACTGCCCCCGGCAAGACCGCTCCGATAATACCGGGAACGAGCGCGGTGTCCCCGAAAGCGATCAGCAGGAAGGGCAGACCTATATATCCGGCGCTGGAATACATCGCCGTCAGACTGTGCAGGCCAAGCTCTGTTTGTGTGCCCGGAAAGACGAGCCGCGCGATGATAAAAGCGAGGCAGAAAGTGATGGCCATTCCGCCGCCAAGTGTGGCCAGGAACGGCCAGTCGAAGAACTCTGCGGTCGGAACGCGCGACAGTGAAATGAAAATCAATGCCGGCATGGAGATCACGAACACAAACCGGCTGAGGACCCCGCTGCTATGTTCGCCAAAAATACGGAAGCGGCCGGACAAATAGCCCGCCAGCATGATTCCAAAGATTGGCAAGACGATATTCTGGATCGCGTCCGCCAACGGGCTGCCTCCCTGTTTTTTGTTTTTTGCGCAGATGGCGGAGAATTCGAGGGCGCCGAAATCGGGCCCCGCTCATTGTCCAGCACCTAACGATTGATCTAGCAAATGAGTAAATCGGGGCAGATTATTCGCGCCCATTACATTTTTATGTTTCAGCCTTATCGAAGACATCCTGCGGCGCATAGTCATCAATGATGATACGCGAGAGTTCGTTGCCCGCCTCGCGCAGCGTGCCCAGATGCGTTAACGCGGTCTCCATGTTCATACGGGGCGTTGGCGCGTGAAAGGCAAGGCTCGCGACCATGCGACCGTGAAAATCATTGACCGGTACGGCGATGGCCACCATTCCCGCCATGAATTCCTCATTATCCTGCGAATACCCTGCCTTCCGTATACGGTCGGTTTCGGCGGCAAGCTTGTGCGGATCGGTCATCGTCTGCTCGGTCATTTTCTTAAATCCGCCCGCATTGAGAATACGCTGCAAGCGCGATTTCGAAAGCGTGCTCAGATAGAGCTTTCCGCTCGCGGTGCAATGCAGGGGAACCTCCGTTCCGACCGGAAGCTGAACGCGCAAGGGCCAGTCCGTCTCGACACGATCGAGATAGATCATGGCGTGCCGGCCCGGGACGGAAAGATTGCATGTCTCGCCAATGTTCCGAGCGAGAGCTTTCATGACGGCCAGTCGCGCAGCGCGGACATGGGTGGAGGACATCACGCCCGTCGCCATCGCCCTGAGCCTGTGGCCCGGCGAATAGGACCGGCCATCATGTTCGCGTTGCAGAAAGCCTTCTTCCTCAAGGGAAGCAAAGAGCCTGTGCAGGGTCTGTTTGGGCATGCCGATGGAGCGGTTGATCTCGGTCGGCGTTACAGGAACGCCGACCCGAGCAACTTCTTCCAGGATTAACAAGTGTCGCATACTGCCGCGAACATTCGCAAACAACTTTGCATCAAACACTGTCATTCCTTTCAGCCTTATCCCCTATTTGGCAGCAAAATTGTCGACAGTTCGGGCACCATTGCGACAAAGAGCCAAACCGAGATAAGCGCGATCAAATAGGGGACCACATATCTCAGCAACTTCATGTAGGGAACACCTGTCACGCCGCTTGCCACATAAAGATTCAGGCCGTAGGGCGGCGTAATGAACCCGATCGAGGCGCCGACCAGGAAGATCACCGCGAAGTGAATGGGATCGACTCCGATCGAGGCCGCGATCGGTGCGAGGATCGGCGCCAGTATGATCGTAACTGGCAGGCTCTCAAGTACCATTCCGGAGAAGAAGATAATGGCCATCGCGGTGAACAGCACCGCGTAGTAACCGCCCATACCCATTACGAAGGCCCCGATGGTTTCCTGCGCGCCGAGAAGCGAAAGGATTTGCTGCATGACCACCGAAATTGCGATCAGCGGCGCCAGGATGCCGGTAATCTCAGCCGAGCGGACGACGATTTTAGGAATCTCGGTGACCTTGAACCCCTTCACCAGGATCATCTCGGTATAACCCTTTTCCTCGACCGGGCTTTCCGCATTAAACTTCAGCATCCGGAACAGCGGCAGGCAGATCACTCCGACAATAAGGCAGAAGCCCGCTGTCACGGCCGCGGCCTCGGTCGGGGAGAATTTACCAGTGTAGATGCCCCAGAGCACGAGCCCGATGGCGAAGAAGCCCAGCCATGCGCCGAACGCCGTCTTGATCACACGATTGACCTGTAGACTGATGAGATGGCCCCAGCCATTGATCTGGCAGATGATCCAGCAAGCAAGTTGCATGCCGATAACCATCAGCACACCGGGCAGGAGACCGCCGACGAAGAGGTCGGAGATCGCCAGGTTCATCAGAAAGCCGTAGACGATGAAGATGATCGACGGCGGGATGATGATGCCAACCGTGCCGCCGCAGGCTGCGGTCGCGGCGGAGAAACGCTCGTCATAACCGCCCTTGACCATCTCAGGATGCATCATCGAGCCGATCGTGGCTGTCGTGGCAGAGTTCGACCCGGAGATCGCGGCGAACAGACCGCACGCGCCGAGGGAAGCCATGGCCAGACCGCCACGTATCCAGCCCAAGCAGGAATAGGCGAAATCGGTCAGCCGCTTGGCGATACCCGAAGCGTTGATGAGGTCGCCGGTCAGAATGAAGAGCGGCATGGCGAGCAGCGCGAAGCCGTCGGTGAAGACGTCCGAGAGCGCAACGCCGATATTGTCGAGCGTCAGGCCGAGCACGAAGCTACAGCCGACGACCCAGAAGCCGATGACCAGAAAGATCGGAACACCAAACATGAATAGAACGGTGACGCCGATCGAGATTAGAGTGACCCAATTTCCATCCGACATGATTTTATCCCCCCTTATTCGCCGCCAAGCCCGCTGGGCACGATCATCTCTTCGCCCGAGCGATAACGTCTGAAATCGTCGATCGAGTTTTCGATGACGCGCCCGCTCAGCACAATCCAGCTCAGCGGAACGCACACGTAGAACCACCACTGCATCACATTGTCTGTGCCTAGCAGGATCTGGAAGTTCGAGGCCGAGTTGGCTGTTTGCTTCAGCGTGGTCACGATAACGATGATAGCGAAAGTGACCCACAGGATCCCATCCAGCGTCATGCACATCAGCTGACCGATGCGCGGCAGGTTCATACGAATTTCCGTGAACCTCAGATGCGCCCTGAGCCGGGTGCCATAAGCGCACCCAACCCAGGTCATGATCAGGAAGAGATAGGGCGGCAGGGTTGTTGACCACGGCGCCTGAACCTCGAAGACAAAGCGGCGGATAACCTCGACGAAGATGACGCCGGCAATGATGAGGTAGGTCACGACCAGTATGGTCTTCTCGAAATAATCGTCGAGAAAGGGTATGGACCTCAGCACAAACATGACAAAAAGACCGCCGAAGATTGCGACGATCGTGCCAAACAGATAGGCAGCCGGACTGTTGAGTGCCTCGGAGATCATAAATGCATCTCCGGAAAGCAGAGCACTGACAATATCCCACAAACCCGTAATGAATTCGGGCATTTCCAAAACTCCCTTGATATATTTTTATCTCTCCGCGATTTCCGCGGTGGGGTGTCCCGCCGAGCAGGCGGGACACCAAGTTTTGGGATAAAGCGTCAGGCAGCTTTCCACCAGCGGCGCGGCTCGACATTTTCAGGCAGCATATCGGCGGGAACTTCACGGGCGACCCTGTGCAGCTCCTTATAGGTGTCGATGCCGCCAGCCCAATTATTGATGCGTTCGCGCCATTGCTCCCAAGCCGCTGGCTGGAATTCAGGCGAACACATTTCCTCGGCCTTCTTGATCTCGGCATCTGACAGGGTGGCGAGGCGGACGTTATTCTCGGCGAAGATTGTGCCCGGCAGCTGCGGATTGGAGAAGCCGACCGTCTTGACCAGCGCGGCCTCGTTGGCGGCCTGCACATGGACCTGCGCAGTATAGGCCGATTCCATCACCGCGTCCTGCAACGCGCCATCGAGGCTGTCGAAGGTTTTGGAGGTGATCGCGGTGTGCTCGGTGCCGCAGAAGAAGCGCAGGTCGATGCACTGCGATACGACCGGCGACATATTTGCATAGGCCACGGCAGATGCCCAGGTTTCGGCGCCATCGATCAGGCCCTGCTTCAATCCGTCAAGCGTCTCTTCCCAAGCCACAGGAACGGGGTTCAGGTTGAGAAGCTGCATCGCGATACGCCCGAGCTGGGTGCCCGTTACGCGATTCTTGGTGCCAAACAGCGTCTCGATCTTTTCGACAACCGGCTTGTCGCTCCATTTCAAGCCAAGCTGGATGCCGCGCAATTCAGCATGGCTGAACAGGAATTTCAGCCCATGCCGCTTCTCCAGCGGTTCGCGCAGAATTTTCTGGCTCTCGGGGTGATAAAGGAAGTGATATTGGGAGGCCCGGCCCGGAAAGACGTAAGCATAATCGAGGACGTTCAGATAAGGCGCGCCGCCTGCGGAGTTTTGCGTTGAGGCGGCATAGATATCGATGATGCCCTGCTGGGCTTTTTTCACACAGGAAAGCTGTCCGCAAAGCTGATTGTCGCCGATGAATTCGATGCGGATCTCGCCATCGGTCCTCTCTTCCAGATCCTGCGCGAAAAATAACGCGCCAGCCCGCTCAATCAGCAAGTTACGCTGATTAAACCCTGCGGCACCGAATTTGAGGTTGTGCTTGGCGGGCTTGCTGAAGCGTTTTGTGTATGTCGACTCCGCGGCCTTAGCGAGGCCTGCGAGCGAAACCGTGCCCCCGAGGCCGGCGGCGGCCAGCAACGTGGATGACAGGCCGTAGCGGCCGGCCACGCGAAACAGATCGCGCCGCGAAAGGTGGTTAAGTTTATCGGAAATCTTCATCTCGTTCTCCCTAGAAGATATCTTTGATAATAAGACTTGCGGTCCCATTAAAATCATAATAGGGTTAATCATTCAAGCGTTAATGAGACTAAACATCCCATTAATTGCCAATATTGCGCAAAAGACGCAAAACTTAAAAATCTGGGAGTGAAGCGCGTTATGGATCTGATCGAAGCAGATTTCGTTGTGATTGGCGCAGGCTCAGCCGGGTGCGTATTGGCTAACCGTCTCAGTCACGATCCGAAAAACCGCGTCGTTCTGCTCGAAGCAGGCGGGCGCGATTGGAATCCATGGATCCATATCCCCGTCGGTTACTTCAAAACGATGCACAATCCCAAATATGACTGGTGTTACCGGACGGAGCCGGACCCCGGTCTGAACGGGCGCGCGCTCGATTGGCCGCGCGGCAAGGTGCTGGGCGGATCAAGTTCGCTGAACGGCTTGCTTTATGTTCGCGGGCAAAAGGAAGATTACGAGCGCTGGCGCCAGATGGGCAATCCCGGCTGGGGTTGGGGCGAGGTTCTACCGTTATTTAAGCGGTGTGAGGATCAAGAACGCGGCGCAGATGAGTATCATGGCGTCGGCGGCCCGCTTTCGGTGTCAAGCATGCGGCTGAGACGGCCGATTTGCGATGCCTGGGTGGCTGCCGCTCAGAATGCCGGCTATGCATATAATTACGATTATAACGGTGCGAGCCAGGAAGGTGTCGGCTATTTTCAGCTGACGGCACGTAATGGCAGGCGGTGCAGTTCTGCCGTCGCCTATCTGCATCCGGTCAAAAAGCGCCCGAACCTGCAAATCATCACGAAAGCGCTGACAAAGCGCATCGTGATCGAGGACGGATGCGCAACCGGTGTCGTCTATCAAAAACCGGACGGTACTGAGGCAACCATTCGTGTCAAAGGTGAAATCATTCTTAGCGCGGGCGCGATCGGCTCGCCGCAGATCCTGATGCTGTCCGGCATTGGCGAGGGGGACCAGCTTCGCGAGCATGGCATCGATGTTGTCAATGACCGGCCAGGAGTCGGTAAAAATCTGCAAGACCATTTGCAGGCGCGGCTCGTCTATAAATGCAAGGAGCCAACGCTCAATGACGAGGTGCGCAGCTATTTGAACCAGGTCCATATCGGTCTGAAATATATCCTTTACCGGGCCGGGCCGATGACGATGGCCGCATGCCTCGCGACAGGTTTCTTAAGGACGCGAGACGGATTGGAGACGCCGGATATTCAATTCCATATCCAGCCCTGGTCGGCCGACAGTCCCGGTCAAGGCGTCCATCCCTTCTCGGCTTTTACCGCCTCTGTCTGCCAGTTGCGCCCGGAAAGCCGCGGTGAAATTCGCCTTAAAAATGCGGATGCAAAAACATATCCGGCGATTCATCCCAACTATCTGTCGACGGAAACGGACCGCCGCACCATCGTCGACGGTATCAAGATCGCGATCAAGATTGCCGAGCACCAGCCTCTGGCAAGCAAGATTTCCGAACGCTTCCGTCCCGGTCCGGATGAGACATCGGACGAAGCCTTGCTCGACTGGGCGCGGAACTGGTCCACCACGATCTATCACCCGACAGGGACCTGTAGAATGGGAAACGATCCGAATAGTGTGGTCGATGCAAGGCTTCGCGTGCATGGTATTGGCAAGCTCCGCATTGCGGATTGCTCGATCATGCCAGAGATCGTTTCCGGTAATACCAATGCCCCGGCGATCATGATAGGCGAAAAGGCCAGCGACATGATCCTGGAGGACGCCCGCGCCAGCTAATTGCTGAAACGCGGCATGCGGATTAAGCCACTATTGTTCGAACCACCACGTCGCCCGCCTCACGGCTGGCATTCCCAAGGAGATAAGACCGATGAAAATGACGACCGAGGAAGCCTTCATCAAAGTTCTTCAGATGCATGGGATCGAGCACTCATTCGGGATTATCGGCTCGGCCATGATGCCGATTTCCGATCTGTTTCCGGCAGCCGGCATCAAATTCTGGGACTGCGCCCATGAGGTTAGTGCGGGCATGATTGCAGACGGCTACACGCGCGCCACGGGCAAAATGTCCATGGCGATCGCCCAGAACGGGCCGGGCATCACCAATATTGTGACGCCGATCATCACCGCTTACTGGAACCACACACCGCTGCTGCTGGTCACCCCTCAAGCGGCGAATAGAACCATCGGCCAGGGCGGCTTTCAGGAAGTCAAGCAGATGGCGATGTTCGAAGATTGCGTCTGCTACCAGGAAGAGGTCCGTGATCCTTCTCGCATTGCCGAGGTCTTGAACCGCGTGATCGAGAAAGCCCATCGCGGCAGCGCCCCGGCCCAGATCAATATACCCCGCGACTACTGGACCCAGGTAGTCGATATCGAGCTGCCGCAGATCGTGCGGATCGAGCGCCCGCGCGGCGGCCAGGAGGCCATCGCCTCTGCGGCGAAAATCCTCTCGGAAGCAAAATTCCCGGTGATCCTCAATGGCGCGGGCGTCGTCCTTGCCGGTGCGATGGAGGCCTCGAAAAAGCTGGCGGAAAAGCTCGACGCGCCGGTCTGCTGCAATTATCAGCATAATGACGCTTTCCCCGGCTCGCATCCGCTCTCGGTCGGGCCGCTCGGCTATAATGGCTCCAAGGCGGCCATGGAGCTGATTGCGAAAGCCGATGTCGTCTTGGCGCTTGGCACCCGGCTCAATCCGTTTTCGACCCTTCCGGGCTATCAGATGGAGTACTGGCCGAAGGACGCCAAAATCATTCAGGTTGACATCAATGCGGACCGGATCGGGCTGACCAAGAGAGTGACGGTCGGCATACAGGGCGATGCAAAGCTTGTGGCGGAACAGCTTCTTGATCAGCTTGCGCCCAATGCCGGCGATGCCGGACGCGAAGAACGCCGTGGTCTGATCGCGCAGACCAAATCGGCCTGGCTGCAGCAGCTGTCTTCCATGGATCACGAGGACGATACCGATGAGGGCGTCACCTGGAACCAGCGCGCCCGCGAGCGCGAGCCAAATCGGATGAGCCCGCGTCAAGCCTGGCGGGCGATCCAAGCCGCGCTGCCGAAAGAGGCGATTATCTCGACCGATATCGGCAATAATTGCGCCATCGGCAATGCCTACCCGACCTTCGAGGAGGGGCGAAAATATATGGCGCCTGGCATGTTCGGCCCTTGCGGTTACGGTTTGCCCGCCATTCTCGGCGCCAAGATCGGCCGTCCGGATCTGCCTTGTGTCGGCTTTGCCGGAGACGGGGCTTTCGGCATCTCGATGAACGAGATGACTGCTTGCGGGCGCAATGACTGGCCGCCTATTACGATGGTGATCTTCCGCAACTATCAGTGGGGCGCGGAAAAACGCAACACCACGCTGTGGTTTGACGATAATTTCGTCGGGACCGAGCTGAATGTCGGTGTTGACTATGCCAAGGTCGCCGATGCTTGCGGGTTGAAGGGCGTCAGAGCCGAGACGATGGAGGGGCTGACCGAGGCACTGCGCACCGCGATCAAGGAGCAGATGGAGGGTGGCATCACCACCTTCATCGAAGTGGTGCTGAACCAGGAGCTGGGCGAGCCTTTCCGCCGCGACGCAATGAAAAAGCCTGTCCATGTGGCCGGGATCAACGCCAGCGATATGCGGCCGCAACCGCTCGCGTAAGATCTATCGGAACGGCCGGTAGAACCTCGCTCTTGTCTTCGCATGGGCATGTTTGCCGGCCGCGCTTTCGAATAGCGCCATTGCGGGCGCTGGCCTGGAGACCGAACTTATGGCTCTTCCTTCGGCGTCTGCTGATACGCTGACCCAACGTTTGCCTACCTTTTTTTCCAAGATAGGTCCGGGCTTTCTTGTGTCATTGGTCATTGCGATCGCGGCGCAATTTCTTTCTGAGCATTATGGCGCTCCGGCCATGCTCATGGCGCTGCTTTTGGGCATCGCCTTTCACTTTCTCGCCGAAGAAGGCCGCTGCGTGCCAGGCATCGATTTCACCGCGAAAACGGTGCTGCGCGTTGGCGTGGCGTTATTGGGGGCCCGGATCAGTGTGGAGCTTCTAATCGGTCTCGGGCCGGAACTTATTGGTCTGGTCGTGCTCGGAATGATTTTGACAATTCTATTCGGCCTTCTCGGCGCGCGGCTTCTCGGGCGCGGCTGGCGGCTGGCGCTGCTGACGAGCGGTTCGGTGGCCATCTGCGGTGCCTCGGCCGCCATGGCGATTGCCGCCGTATTGCCTAAGAACGAGCATTCGGAGCGCAATTTGATCTTCACCGTGCTGAGCGTCACCGTGCTCAGCACGATTGCCATGATTGTTTACCCGATCATCACGCAATCCCTGGCGCTCGATTTCAAGGCAAGCGGCGTGTTCCTTGGCGGCACGATCCACGACGTCGCGCAAGTCATCGGCGCGGGATTTTCCGTCTCAGAGCAAACGGGAGAGACCGCGACGCTCGTCAAGCTGATCCGCGTGACCATGCTTGCTCCTGTGGTTCTGGTGTTCGCCGTGATTATCCGCACGATGCCCGGGCTTGATCCCGTGGAGGGCAAACGGCCGCCGCTGATACCCGGCTTTGTCCTTGCCTTTCTGGTGCTTGCTGCCGTGAATTCGTTGGGCGCCATTCCTGAGGTGGTATCACAAGTGCTGAGCGATCTTTCGCGCTGGGCGCTTTTAATCGCGATTGCGGCAGTCGGTATGAAAACCTCGCTCAGGCGCATCATGGATGTCGGAGGGCCGGCCGTCGTGCTGATCGTCGCCGAGACCATATTCATTGCCGGTTTCATCCTTATCGGGATCTTATATCTGCAATGATCCTGGATTGTTAAAAGGATTTTTCCGCCCGGCTTAATCTTGCCGGTCAGCCACGCATCAAATGCTGCCGGCATTGCCATGACTGGCGGAGAGGGAGTCCGCCATAATCTTGTTCGCCGCTGTTCATAACAAGCCGTAGATGTCCAATATTTCAAAGCTTTTCCAATGACCTAAATCCATCGTTGATCGTCACCGTTCGCCTTCGTATATGTGGAACCGCGTTCAAGTGTGGGAACGAATGTGGGAACGACGATGGCGTTATCGGTTCGCAAGGTGCAGACGGCAAAACCCGGGCGATATACCGATGGCCAAGGGTTAACGCTTTTGGTCAAAGCTTCCGGCGCCCGTTCATGGGTGCTCCGGTATCAGATCAAAGGCCGCCGACGCGACATGGGGCTTGGCGCCTGGCCGGAAATAAGCCTTGCCAAAGCGCGAGAGCGCGCGATGGAGGCAAGACGGGCGATTGGTCTGGGACAAGATCCTCTGACCATCAAGCCTAGAAGCGAAAAGCTCATATTCCAGGAGGCAGCGGAAGCGCTCATTGCTGCGAAGCGCAATGGCTGGCGGAACGCGAAACACGCAGCGCAGTGGACATCGACGCTGGCCCGTTATGCATATCCAGAGCTTGGCGGCCTCGAAGTGTCAGCGATCAAAACTGAAAATGTGCTTGCGGTTCTTAAGCCGATCTGGACCGAGAAGCCGGAGACCGCAAGCCGCGTGCGCCAGCGTATTGAAGCCGTCCTTGATTATGCAACGGCGCTTGAAGAACGAGATGGGGCAAACCCGGCGCGATGGCGCGGACATCTGGATCGGCTGCTGCCTCAAGCCTCAAAGGTCCGGCCGGTTGTGCATTACCCAGCCTTGGACTGGCGCGAGATGCCTGAATTCATGGCCAAGCTGTCAGCGCGCGAAGGCTTCGGCTCAAGAGCGCTCGCATTTGCGATCCTGACCGCAAGCCGGTCAGGAGAGGTCCGCGGCGCGACCTGGTCTGAAATCGATCCTGAAGCAGGAATTTGGGTTATTCCCGCCGAGCGAATGAAGGCCGCGAAAGAACACCGCGTTCCTCTCGGCTCCGCCGCCATTGAACAATTGGGCGAGCGACGTTTGCCGCAAGATCTTCTTTTCCCCGGAGCGCATGGTCTAAGAAAGCCAATGAGCGACATGACGTTGACGGCTGTGCTGAAGCGGCTGGGACGACTCGATATCAGCGTTCACGGATTTCGATCCACTTTTCGAGACTGGGCTGGAGAAACAACAAATTTTCCGAGAGAAGTCATCGAAACGGCACTGGCGCATCGTTTGAGGGACAAGGCGGAGGCCGCATACGCACGAGGCGACTTATTTCAAAAAAGACGCAAGCTCATGGATGCGTGGGCTGCCTATTTGACGACCTGAATAGCCAAGAACACCTGCAATCAGCACCGCACTGATAACTGGGTACATCTCGCTCATTTTCGAATGTTTTGTCGATGCTCGAATCAGCGACCTCGTGGTATCCAGCTTGTCTATGACCGACTCCATTCGCCGTTTCATCTCTCGCCTTAGTTCAGAAGGTCTGGCCCGTTTTTTTCAGCATCTGACCTTGGCAGCGCCCGACATTGCCGACTTAAAGCCGCGCGCGCGTGACAAAGAAGTTATTGAAGCAATCCTAAGCTCCACCGATGCAATTCAAGGGCAGGCCGAGGCAATATCGGCGCACATACTTCTTTTGTCGGCAAAAGGAGACTATGCAGAACGGGCGCTACGCGCGGTTTGTCAGCATGAGGTCGATTTTCTCAATATTCTTGACGGCGATTGGTCTCTCGAGGAGCGAATATTTCGTCTCTGGCTCATGGAAACCTCCGTGCTGGATAGGGCTCGAAATCTTGCCATGAGCTACCACTATCGCGACGGTCGGTTCCACTGCGGCTTCACGGTCACCGAAAAGAAACCGTTGAGTGAGAATCTAGACAAGGCCCTCAAGGAAATTCAAGCGATAGTCCAAGTGCTGCAGGGCGGGCGTAAAATTGCAGTCGATAAATTTTCTTATTTCGACGACGCAGCCCTTAGTCAAGAAGTGCACCATATTGCGATCTATCTAGAAACACCAGCCAGTGCGGTGATGGAATTTCGAGAAGGCGAAAACACGCCAATTCCTGTCCTGAGACGTGAGGCGCGAGAAATAGCAATTGACTACAATCCGGAAACGGGTCGCCTGGATTTGGCCGGCAAGGGTATCGGCGGCCACAAGAATTTTGAACAAATCGCAAAATCATTTGCCGAGATTGCGCTTGCAGAAACTGGACTGACTGAGGTTAGCCATGAGCAATGGCTTCTTACGGCATTTCTTTACAGGTCACCGTCAGACCTGTCCCCGCCTGCCGGGTTCGCTTCTGTTCATGTAACTGAAATGGTGCTGTATCCGCGAAGCGGCGCCGGTGGCAAGGCATCGATCCGCGCGAACGAAGGGCAAGATGTA
>CAZMAC010000040.1:6136-12602 GCA_964564085.1 uncultured Hyphomicrobiaceae bacterium | reverse complement strand
TTGGGATAGCAGCCCCATGGCTTGGGCACGAAACGTCGGGCTCCGAGCGAACCGATCCCGCATAATAATGTAGCCTCTGGGCGAAAAACTTGTGTCTGGTCAATTTCGGCGAGTCACACAAAAGTCCCAAACGGCGTTTAATGGGTGCATCGATATGATACGGGGAAGTCCGCCTATGGTATTCATTCCTGCTCTGCGGCCAATCTACGCTTGCTGCGCAATTGCGTGCGCTTCCCTGGCATTAAACGGTTGCAACGCCGCCGATGTTCAAATCGATGCACCCATCCTTGAGGCGGCTGGCATCAATCTGACTTCGAAAAAAATCGACGATGCAAATGTGCCGGAGCGGCCCGGTATCGTCATTCCGCCCTCAACGCAGACGCTTCCCGAACCGGGGACACGGAGCGCCGCAGCCCAGCCGAGCTGGCCGCAAGATCCCGATCAGATAAAGGCCCGCAAAGTCGAGGCAGCTGCCAAAGCCAAGGAGGAATATTGTATCCAAGGCAAGTGGAAAGAAAAGGCTGACATTTCAGAATTCGAAAAAGATACCAGCAGTGATGTGCAGCGTTGCCCCTCAAAACTTGGCGAGTCTGTGAGTAAAGCGCTTTCGGGCGGCGACACGACTGACGAGCAATAAGTACGGCCTCCGCCAGAACACTCTCTAAACCTCTAGATCAGGGCTTCTTGCCTTTACGTATCGCATTTCCAATTTGTAACTTGCTGCCTTACCGCGCCTGTACGATAAACCAGCATAACCTGTCGTTTTAACGAGTTGCACCCAATGATTGCATTTGAACGCTCCATCCTTGCCTTTTTGGTATGTCTCATGACATTTGCTGCTCCTCTGACTGAAAGCGCTGCCCAGTCTTCAAAAATCTCCGACATGACGCTTGCCAACGGCATGAAGGTCGTTGTTATTCCCGACAGACGTGCTCCCGTCGCCACGCATATTGTCTGGTATAAGGTCGGCCGCGCCGATGAGCCCTTGGGTAAATCCGGGATTGCGCATTTCCTTGAGCATCTGATGTTCAAAGGTACTGAGGAGATCCCGCCGGGCGAGTTTTCCAAGATTATCGCCCGCCACGGCGGGCAGGATAACGCCTTCACAACGCAGGACCTCACAGGCTATTTCCAGAGAATTGCACCGGACCGGCTGTCCATGGTGATGGAGATGGAAGCTGACCGGATGATGAATTTGCGGCTTAGTGAGGAAGATGTTGCGACGGAGCTCAAGGTCATCCTTGAAGAACGTCGGTCGCGCGTCGACAACGATCCGAGCAGCATTTTGTCGGAGCAAATAGGTGCGGCTTTGTATCTCGCACATCCTTACCGGCTCCCGACAATTGGCTGGGAACATGAAATCCGCGGGCTCACGCGGCAGGACGCTCTTGAATTTTACGAGCGCTATTATGCGCCGAATAATGCGATCCTCGTCGTTGCGGGAGACGTCGAGCCGGAAACTGTCTTCGAGCTTGCCAAGAAAACCTACGGCCAGCTTGAGCCGTCGAAAGATTTGCCGCCCCGCCTGCGCGTCACGGAACCTGAACCGGCTGCGCCGCGCCGGGTCGTGCTGAAAGACGACCGTGTTAGCAAGAACACTTTGTCGCGCCAATACCTCACACCGTCTCATCGCACTGCGGAAGAAGGCGAGGCCGAAGCGCTTGACCTGCTGTCGTCCATCATCGGCTCAGACACAACAGGGCGTCTTTACAGAAAGCTAGTCGTTGAAGAAAAGATTGCGTCTGCGGCCGGCGGCTGGTTTTCGGGCAGTTCACTCGATTACGGGCAAATCGGGTTCTATGTCGTAGCCGCCGGCGAGACTTCGCTGGAGACGATCGAGGACTCGCTCGATGCCGTTCTTGCCGAGCTCAAGGAAAACGGCGTGACGGAAGTCGAGCTGGAGCGGGCGCGGAATGCGGACATTGCCCAGCTGATCTACAGCGAGGACAGCCAGTTCAACCAGGCACGGACCTATGGATGGGCGCTGGCGACAGGACGGACGATCGAAGACATGCAAAAGCGCGCCGAGCGTCTCGAAGCCGTTACGCTTGCAGACGTTCAGGCTGTTGCTCGCAAATATCTCGATCCAAAACGATCCGTGACCGGCGAATTGCTCGCTGCAAATAAGACCATTTCGGATGGCCGAAAGATCTCGGTGCCACGTCCTTCCGAGACAATTCATTAGGATGAAATGATGATTTGGCGTTTTCGAGTCCCTTTGAGCGAGCATTTTTATGCATTTTTTCTGCTTCTTGCAGGCTTTTCATTTTTCCTCGTCAGCTCGGCAGTTCCAGCACAGGCCATGAGAATACAAAAAGTCGAAAGCCCCGGCGGCATCGTTGCCTGGCTCGTCGAAGCCCACACGCTTCCGCTGGTTGCAATGCAGTTCGGTTTCATGGGCGGCAGTGCGCAGGACCCGGAAAGCAAAGAAGGTCTTGCCTATTTCGTCAGTGGCATGATGGATGAAGGCGCAGGCGACATCAAAAGCCAGGCTTTCCAGGAAAAACTTGAAGATCTTGCCATTCAGATGTCGTTCGATGCAAATCGCGATGTCATGACGGGAAGCCTCAAAACGCTGACCAAGAATAAGGGTGAAGCCTTCCGTCTCTTGCGTCTTGCCCTGAGCGAGCCGCGCATGGACGGCGATGCGGCTGAGCGGGTTCGTGAGCAGATTTTTTCCATCATTCAGATCGAGCAGGAAGATCCGAGCAATGTCGCCGCAAAGGCTTGGTTCGCCAAAGTCTTTCAGGGTCATCCTTATGGTACGCCCACCAAAGGCACGCTTGAGACTGTTAAGACCATTACGCCTGACGATTTGAAGGCCTATGTTAGAGACAATTTTGGGCGCGACAATCTTCACGTCGCGGTGGTTGGCGATATCACCGCCAAAGAGCTTTCTGCAGCGCTCGATAATATCTTCGGCGCATTGCCCGAAAAGGCCAATCTCAAAACCATTGAAGATGTGAGCTGGACGACCGAGCCGCGGCAAACCATCATCCCGATAGCGACGCCGCAAACCATTGTGAATTTTGGCATGCCCGGTCCTAAACGCGAGGACCCCGATTTTATACCCGCATATATCCTGAATTACATCATCGGCGGTGGCGGCTTCGCTTCCAAGCTCATGGAAGAGGTTCGCGAAAAACGCGGGCTCGCTTATTCGGTCTACACCTATCTTTACCCCTTCGATCACGCCGGCATGTGCATAGGCGGGGTTGCAACAGAAAATAAGCGCGTGAAGGAGTCCGTCGAGGTCATTAAGGCCGTTTTGAAAGACGTGGCTGAAAACGGCCCGACACAGGAAGAGCTGGACAATGCAAAGCGCTATTTGACCGGGTCTTATGCGCTGCGCTTCAGCTCAAGCAGCGCCATTGCGCGAATTCTCCTCTGGATTCAGATCGATGACCTCGGTATCGACTATATCGATAAGCGCAACAGTCTGATCGAAGCCGTGACGCTGGACGATCTGAAACGGGTCGCAAAGAATATGAACCCGGACGATATGGTCATGACCATTGTCGGCCAGCCTGACGGTATGGCGCCAGCCGAAAGCGAAACATCGGTTCAGCAATCGTCGCCGCGCGGCTGATCGCCTCGAACGCGATGGGCGTCACCCAAAACATCGACGGGTGCCTTGAAAAAACGATCGGTGCTGCGGGCTTGTCTGAAGACACGCTCGGCCGATGGTTCGATAGGCTTGCTCTGCGCTTTGAAACGCTGAAGCGCGAGGCAGACGATCGCAGTTTCGCTCTTATTTCCGTTTTGTATCACGAAGAGGACCACGCCGAGGCGCGGCGCGCCTATGAGCGCCTCGTTGAGGGCGCCGATGTTCTTGTCGTTTTCGGAACCGGCGGATCGAGCCTTGGCGGGCAAGCCCTGGCCCAGCTTGGCGGCTGGTTCATTCCCGGCGACGACCGCATGGGCAAAGGCAAACGCCCGCGCCTCCGCTTCTACGACAATCTCGACGCCGTGTCCTTCACCAAGGGCCTGGCGCTTCTGAACCTTGAGCAAACCCGCTTCGTCGTCATCTCCAAATCCGGTTCGACAGCCGAGACACTCGCCCAGGCGTTGACAGTCATCGATTTGTTCAGGCAGCAGGGATTGGAAGCGGCAATCCCGAACGCCTTTCTCGCAATCACCGAGCCCGAAAAGCAAGGCGTTCCCAACGGGCTGCGCACGTTGTGTGAAGCGCTCAATATTCCCACGCTGTCCCATCGCAGCGATATTGGCGGGCGCTATTCCGCCTTCACAAATGTCGGAATGATCCCGGCTTTTGCGCGCGGCCTTGATTTCGACGCCTTTCGTGCCGGCGGGCGGGCCGTGATCGAGGCTCTCAATCAGGCAAGCGAGCCAGGCGGTTTTGCGCCTGCAGTCGGCGCCGCGCTGTCCGTCGCCTATGCCAAAGAACGCGGCATCAAGGTCAATGTGTTGATGCCCTATGCTGATCGGCTCGCACGTGTCTCCCATTGGTATGTGCAGCTCTGGGCCGAAAGTCTTGGCAAAAAGGACAGCGAAGGCACGACCCCGGTCGCCGCACTCGGACCTGTCGATCAGCACAGCCAGCTTCAGCTTTATCTGGGCGGGGCACAGCAGCATCTGACAACGATTATCCGCCAAGCCGGCCCGCCCAAGGAAAACACAGCGCCAATCTCCGGCGACTTGGCAAAGCTGGCGGGGGCGCCGTATCTGGCAGGCCATACTGTTGGCGAACTCATATCCGCTCAGACAGAGGCTATCGCCAGCGCTTTCCATGCCCATAAAAGACCGCTGAGGATAATCACGGCCGAACGGCTTGACGAGTGGACCCTTGGCTGGCTCATGATGCATTTTATGCTTGAGACGATTCTCGCCGCCGAGCTTTTAGGCGTCGATCCCTTCGATCAGCCCGCCGTAGAACTTGGCAAGCGTCTTACGAAGGATTACCTCATGCACATGGCGAAATGAGCTCTTGGCTTATCCGCCCGATGCGTGAAGATAATTCCGGCCTTTATCTGAGCGATACGCTTAAGCACAAATTGCCGCAGAGGCCGCAGGGATGCCCATACGCCAGCTAACGCCGGACCTCATTAACCGCATCGCCGCGGGCGAAGTGATCGAGCGCCCGGCCAGCGTTGTCAAAGAGCTGGTCGAAAACGCAATCGATGCCGGCGCCAAAAACATTGAAGTCGTCACTGCGTCCGGCGGTTTGGGTCTGATCCGCGTGACAGACGATGGCTGCGGCATGGACGAAACCGACCTCGCTCTCAGCGTGGAACGGCATGCAACCTCCAAGCTTGCAGGCGAAGACCTTTTGCGAATCTCAACGCTCGGTTTCCGGGGAGAAGCGCTTCCCTCGATCGGTTCCGTCGCCAAGCTTCGTATTGCTTCGAAACCGCGCGGCGGCGCTCACGGCTGCGAAATCGAAATTATCGCCGGACGCAAGGACGGACCGCGCCCGGCTGCAGTTAATGGCGGAACATCTGTGGAGGTGCGCGATCTCTTCTACGCCACACCGGCCCGTTTGAAATTCATGAAATCGGAGCAGGCGGAAAACGCGGCCATAAACCAGCTTCTCAAGCGCTTTGCCTTGGCTTTCCCTCAACTATCGTTTTCGCTCAGCAATGGCGATCGCGCGACCCTCAACTTCCCGGCTGTCATGGACGGCGACGAGGCCGCCCTTCGGCTCAGGCTTGCCAAAGTAATGGGAAAGGAATTTGCCGCCGACGCCGTTCCAATCGCAGCGGCGCGCGATAGCGTCAGCGTAACAGGCTTTGCAGGATTGCCGACGCTCAACCGTCCGACCGCGCAAATGCAGTATCTTTTTGTCAATGGCCGGCCCGTCAAGGATAAGCTCCTGCTTGCATCGCTCCGGGCCGCCTATGGCGATTATATCCCGCGTGGCCGTCATCCGATGATGGTCGCATTTCTGGCGCTTCCGGCTGACGAGGTCGATGTCAATGTGCACCCGGCCAAGGCAGAGGTTCGGTTCCGCGATGGCGGCTTGGTGCGCAGTCTTATGATCGCTGCAATCCGCCAGGCGCTGGAGACAGGCGGTGTCAAAACCTCGGCCGCGCTTTCCTCATCAATCACGAATGTGGCGGGCGGTTCAGCGCCCGCCCCTTACCGGAGCAGTACAGCGCGCCAGCCCCTCCGCTCTCATGGCTTTGCCGAGGACTGGCAAATGCCTCTTAGCGGCGTTGAGGCTGTGAGCGCGAACACCCAAGCGGCGGAAACGGAAGAATCCGCGCCTGAACGCGAGCAGCATCCGCTCGGCGCCGCGCGTGCCCAGCTTCACGAAACTTATATTATCGCCGAAACGACCAGCTCGGTCATCATTGTCGACCAGCACGCAGCTCACGAACGTCTCGTCTATGAGAAGCTCAAAGCCGCGCTTGGCAATGGCGGCATCGAACGCCAGATCCTGCTGGTTCCGGTCGTCGTGGAGCTGGATGCCGACAAGGCAGTGCTGCTCGCTGACCAGACCGAA
>CAZMAC010000040.1:0-6126 GCA_964564085.1 uncultured Hyphomicrobiaceae bacterium | reverse complement strand
GGAGAGGGTGCGATTCTGGTCCGCGAAATCCCGGCTCTTTTCGCAAAAGCGGATATCAAAACGCTCATATGTGATTTAGCCGAAGAGCTTGAAGAGCTTGGAACGTCGTCCACTCTCGAAAACCGGCTGTATGAGATCTGCGCTCGCATTGCCTGCCACGGAAGCGTTCGCGCCGGCCGGCTTCTCAAGCCTGCGGAGATGAACGCGCTTTTGCGCGAGATGGAGGCAACGCCCGGGGCCAGTCAATGCAATCATGGCCGCCCGACATTCGTGGAACTCAAACTCACCGATGTCGAGAAACTTTTTTCAAGGCGCTGACTGGACCTGTCAACTACGCTACTCGCTTTGGGCGCAAAATGAGAAACTCTGTTTCTGATGTCAGACTTTATACTCCGTCGAGCAAAAAAGAGGCTTCCCTTAAATAAGGGAAGCCAAATGATGCTGGAGTACCGGGAGGTACGCTCACAATCGGCAGAAAACTTGCCTCAAGTGAGCTTTATTTCTGCCGCCTTGTTCAATTCCAAAGCAGCAGTGGGGCATGCGAGTAATGAGACGGGCTTAAAATCCATGGCCTTTATACAAGAGGCCAACAAACATAGACTTGGTTACTTGTAGCAGTTGCAGACAAGCTACAAGACGCCCATTATCTCTAATGACAACCCCTTATAATTATAACGAAACTCAAAAAAGGCGATACGATTGTCATATTATTATGCCAACTAGTTATTTAAATTTTTAAATACTGCGCAGTTTTATTAAGTTTTTGTTTTTATTGTTAACGCTACTTTAACACCAGATTTCCGCGTGTGAAGTGGGATTTGTCACAATTTGCTCTAAGATACGACGGTTGTGGCATTTTTATCAACTCAACTTTCGGCGGTGCCCGGAAATTCGGCTACTCGCCATGAGCATCGCTGACCATTTGCTCCAGGCGCTGAAGATCCTTCACGATGAGGGACCGGCCACGCGTGTTAAGAATACCGCGCTGTTTTAATTGGCTGATTTCGCGTGACACGGCTTCGCGATGGGTGCTGATACGCCCTGCGATCTCAGAATGCGTGGGGGCCGGATTGATCTCGTAGCTCGTCCCGTCGCCGCGCGCCGAGCGAGCCATGCGCAACAGCTCAGCATGGATCCTGTTCGTAACGCCAAGGGTGCTGAATTCCACAATTCGCGCCGTTGTCGAGCGCAACAGAGCGACGAGATGGTTCAAAACCGCTTTCATGAAGGCAGAATCGCTCTCCATCAGCTCACGGAAAAGATCCGAACTTATGCACAAGACTGTGGATGGTTCGACGGCTTCCACGGAAGCGGACCGTTTTTGCCCGTCGATTGCTGAGAACTCTCCGAAAAGATCACCGGGATCGACGCGCCGGAAATTGACCGATTTCCCGCTTGCGGCGAAAACACTGACACGCGCTGCTCCGCTGAGCAGAATGAAAGCATCATTCTGGCTGTCGGACGGCATGACGATTTCCTGCCCCCTGGCAAAATTCAGCCGTTTCGCCTGCTGCTCGATCTTTTTCAGAGTGTCGTTCGGAACCGACTTCAATAAAGGCGTTTGCCGAAGCAATGGCGGCTCGTTTTGTCTCCTCTCACTGGTCATCACAACTGCTCATTTCATCCTAAACTGCTGAAGTCATTGTGTATCATTGAACCCCAACAAAATAAGTTCCAAATTTAATTCCGATTTTTTGATTTTAACTGTCAAATTCAAATTATCCGACAATAAATAATTGAAAGAATATTTCTACAATTCGGGGCTCTAATATTTAAAACTTCTCTTTGACGGTTTCTGAACTTTTGATTTACCGAGCGTTGGCTATAGGCGTGGAGGTCAGTACTCAAGCATAGTCGCAGATGCTAAAATTGCACGGCCCGCCTCTGGTCAGATCTAAATTGCCTATTTTGCAGCGCTTAAAAGCTTGCAAAATTTATTTATTATTCCAGCCTTAAATCATACTCATTCGATCACCGGCCAGATTGCCGCCGGCGATTGTCTTTTCTGATCCCATGTCATATTAAATAAAGTGAGATAATCTTTCGACCTACAGCGTATCACAGCGAAGTTCAAGTCTAGAATTCATTTTGTTACTCAAATTGATCTTAGATCAGATACAAATCTTGTCGATAATCTTCACATCAAAACGAAATTCATAGAGGGGACATCGTTTTACGGTGCGGCATGAAGAAAAAGGTTGCGGCAGCGGGACAGATTTATCTCACAGCCTTGCGAGGATGGTCTTGAGTGAATGCGCCTGCACCGCTAAAAGCGGCTTCAAACGAATTAACCCTGCGGCGGTACACATGGCTTCGGTTCAATATGTCTACACAATTCAAAAGCTCTCAAAGACCTATCCCGGCGGCAAACAGGTCTTAAAGGACATCAACCTGTCGTTTTTGCCGGGCGCAAAAATTGGCGTTGTCGGGATTAATGGCTCGGGCAAGTCGACGCTTCTGCGCGTCATGGCGGGCCAGGATAAGGAATATAATGGCGAGGCTTGGGCAGCCGACGGCATCAAAGTCGGCTATTTGTCCCAGGAGCCGCCGCTTGACGACTCCAAAGACGTGATGGGCAACGCGATGGAAGGCGTCGCCGAAAAGAAGGCAATGCTCGACCGGTATAATGAGCTGGCGATGAATTATTCTGAAGATACGGCCGACGAGATGGCGCAGCTTCAGGATATTATCGATACACAGAACCTTTGGGATCTGGATGCTCAGGTTGAGCAGGCCATGGACGCGCTGCGTTGCCCGCCTGCGGATGCGGATGTGTCGAAACTCTCGGGCGGCGAACGCCGGCGAGTCGCGCTCTGCAAACTTTTGCTGTCAAAGCCCGACATTCTGCTTCTTGACGAGCCGACCAACCATCTTGACGCTGAAACCGTCGCCTGGCTCGAACGCTATTTGAAGAATTACCCTGGTTGCGTCATTCTCGTGACCCATGACCGTTACTTCCTCGACAATCTGACCGAATGGACGCTCGAACTCGATCGCGGCCAAGGCGTTCCCTATAAGGGCAATTACTCAAGTTGGCTGGAGCAAAAGGCCAAGCGTCTTGAACAGGAAGGCCGCGAGGAAGAGGCGAAACAGCGCACGCTGGCCCGTGAACTCGATTGGATCAGGGCCAGTCCAAAAGCGCGCCAGGCCAAATCCAAAGCGCGCATCAAAGCCTATGAAGACCTTGCGGATGAGGCCGGTCGCGAGCAGGTTGGCAAAGCACAAATTACTATTCCGCCCGGCCCCCGCCTCGGCAATCTCGTGCTTGAAACCGATAATTTGACCAAAGCCTTCGGCGACAAGCTGCTGATCGACGGTCTCTCCTTCCAACTCCCACCTGGCGGTATTGTCGGCGTAATCGGCCCGAACGGCGCCGGCAAGACAACGCTGTTTCGCATGATCGTCGGCCAGGAAGAACCGGATGACGGCGCGATCAAACTCGGTGACACCGTCAAACTCGGCTATGTCGATCAATCCCGCGACGCGCTTCAGGAAAAAAAATCCGTATGGGAAGAAATCTCCGGTGGCAACGATATGATCATGCTTGGCAAGCGCGAAGTACCGAGCCGGGCATATTGCGGCTGGTTCAATTTTCGTGGGCCGGACCAGCAGAAAAAAGTCGGCCAGCTTTCAGGCGGTGAACGTAACCGCGTCCATCTCGCCAAGATGCTGAAGGAAGGCGGCAATCTCATGCTTCTCGACGAACCGACCAACGACCTCGATGTGGAAACATTGTCATCGCTTGAAGCCGCGCTTGAGGATTTCCCCGGCTGTGCCGTGATCATCAGCCACGATCGCTTCTTTCTCGACCGCATCGCGACGCATATCCTGGCTTTCGAAGGCGACAGCCATGTGGAGTGGTTTGAGGGGAACTTCGAAGCCTATGAAGAAGACAAGCGCCGCCGTCTGGGCGATGCCGCCATCGAGCCGCATCGTGTGACATTCCGCCGGTTTGAGAGAAATTGATTTGGGTTGTTATTTCCTCGCGATCGCAATAGTTTGTCTTGGGGCACAAATGAGTGGGCGTAAACGATTCGATGGACTCCTCGCGCGAACTGCTGCAACTGATCGAGAAGAAGCTGGACCGCATCCTTGAGGAGACCAACGATCTCAAACTGCGTATGTCACTGGTTGAGCAGCGGCTGACTATCTTCGATGCCCGGCTCGACCGGATGCATGTCCGGATGGAACGGATCGATCAAAAATTTGAGCAAAATGAAATTAAGCCAACATCCGCTCCGGCAGAGTTCGCCCCTCGTCCCGTGCAGACGTCCTCGAATTCTTCCATTCCCCGTGCTGCACCAATACCCACAGACGATACGCCGCACCCGGCAAAAGCGCCAGTGAACGAGCGTGAACAAGAAGACAAGTGGTTTGAAGATCACCTTCAGCAACGCCTTAACGACGAACGGCGATATCGCAGCGACGAGCCGCAACTCGTTCCGCACCGTGCATCCTTTACGCGGTTCGATCGGAGTTGATCCGGGCACAATAATTTACCGCATTCGAAGCGAATGACCCGAGCTTCTCCTCATCCCTCAGCCTTTGGCTTTAACCGGCCCTTCCTTGCAAGATAACGCTCTCTCAGGATTACGATAATGCTGGAGGCGATGATGATGGTCGCGCCAATTAAGATATTTTTGGCCGGCCAGTCACCGAAGACCGCCCAGCCAAAAAATGTCGCCCAGATAATTTGCGTATAGTTGAAAATCGCAGCGAGCGCGGCAGGGGCATATTTGAATGCCATCGACATGAGAAATTGCATCAGGCTGCCTGAGAGCCCTAATCCGATGAGCCATCCGATTTCATGCGCGGCCGGCATCACGGCAACGAATGGCATGACGGGCGCAAGGATTAGGGCGCCGATGAGCAAGAAATAAAATGCTGTTGTCTCTGGCCGCTCTGTGCGGCCCAGCAGGCGAAGGAGTATCCCCAGGATCGCATTCATGAATGCGGCGCCGAGGCCCAAAACAACACCGAGCATATTCCAGCTTCCGCTGGGCTGGGCGACAAGCAGCACCCCGAGGAAACCGACAACAACAGCGCTCCAGCGGTAAGGCCCGACGCGTTCGCTTAAAAAGAAAAAACCGAGCACCGGCATGAAGAGCGAGGCGGCGAAAATTAACGACGTCGCATTCGCCATCGGCAGCAAGGAAAAAGAGCCGAAAACGAACAAAATATTCAGCGTACCAATAGCTGAACGTGCGGCAAGAACACCGGGCCGGCTGTGGATCTTCAACATGTCGCGCCAGCCGAAGACGACGATCATGATGAAAAAGGGCACAAGCGCGATGATATTGCGCCAGAAAGCAATATCGACAACGTGATGCTTATCGCTCAGTAATTTGGCAAACAAAGCCATGATGCTCAGCATCAGAAACGCACCGGCTGCGGCAGCCATGCCCAGAAGCGGAGAGTCGGAGGAATCGCCGCCGTTCTGAGCGCTCACGGCGGGTTCGGCATTGATGACAGGCATGTGTTAAGCCGTTGAAAAAGCTGCGATGCGGCGAGAGGGCCAAAGACGCGATTCAGAGGGTAATGCCAACATATCACCGGCGAGACGGATCAAGCGAATGATTCAGCAATGCAAATTCGCGATGCTTACAAAATTTTCGTTCATAGCGAAGGCAGATCGCAGCCGGGCTTGCAATTCGGCGATAAGGACGCAAATAATGTTGGGAATAAACGAGGTAAAGTCATGGGATTACGCGAACGCCCGAAAGTGATGACGCTGACCGATGCTGCAGCGGACCGCATAAAGCAGATCATGGCGAACAGCCCTGAGACTGTTATCGGTCTGCGTGTTGGCGTTAAGAAAGGTGGCTGCGCAGGAATGGAATACACGATGGAGTATGCCAGCGAGCAGGCCGCCCATGAGGATATGGTTGAGGAAAAGGGCGTCAAAATCTTCATAGAGCCCAGAGCCATCCTGTTTCTTCTCGGAACGGAAATGGACTACACGACCGAGAAGCTTTCAGCCGGATTTGTATTTAAAAACCCAAATGAAACAAGCGCTTGTGGATGCGGCGAGTCCGTTTCGATCACCCCGGCAAAAGCGGTTTTTAACCAATAACCAGACGCCGGGCGCTTTTCTTTGATACGTCTTAAAAAAGGCTGGCAATTTGC
>CAZMAC010000039.1:0-12671 GCA_964564085.1 uncultured Hyphomicrobiaceae bacterium | reverse complement strand
TGAAAACGAAGCGTGCTGCGAATGGGTATCAAATGTCAAAGTCGCTCCACTAGTGCGCTGAAACATGAACCATGTGAATGTGTTAGTGCACTAGAGGCCGGGTTGCAGGTAGCCGCCATCCGCCTCTTCCCGGCCCACTCCGGATGGTAGGTATTGTTAGGCATCGCCTTCCAAAGGTGGTGTCGGCAGGATCATCAGCTCATGGACATCCACGCTGGCGGGCTGCGATATTGCATAGATGACGGATCGAGCGACGTCCTCCGGCTTCAACGCATCGGGCTTTGGCGTGTCGAAAAATGGCGTGTCGACCATTCCAGGTTCGATCAGCGTGACGCGCACGCCAGTTCCCCGCAATTCTTCGCGCAGGCCGTAGCCGATCGCAGAGACGGCCCATTTCGAAGCGGAATACATCGAGCCGGCAAGTGTGCGCCGGCCTGCGACCGATCCCGTTATGACGGCATGGCCTTTCGCCTGTTTCAATGCGGCGAGCGATGCCCGCAAGGTGAAGGCAACGCCAAGAATATTGATATTGACGATCTGCTGCCAGCTCTCCACAGGCGCGCCCGAAAAGCCACCTGGCTTGCCGCCCACGCCGGCATTGGCGAACAGCGCATCGATCGAGCCAAAGGCGTCGAGCGTGTCCTGCACCATCTTTTCCTGGCTCGCGTAATCCGTCACATCCACCTTGATGGCTTTTGCATGGTCCGGCCCGATATCTTTGACAAGCTGCTCAAGTTTGTCTTCAGAGCGCGCCGCAAGCGCGACCCGCCAGCCTTGCGATACGGCAAGCCGAGCCGTCGCCGCGCCGATGCCGCTGGATGCGCCGGTAATCAGCAGTGTTTTTCCGTCACTCATGAATGTCCCTCAACTACATTGAATTGGTATGTGTGGGCCGTGTCAGCCAGGTTGGCACAGGCCAAGGCGGATGCCTTTGATTGGCATATGGTTTATTCTCGCAAGCTAATCCAGAGCGACAGGGAGGCCGATTTGCCTTGGATCTGCGGTATACCGGCTTGTGCTGTTCAATTTACCGCCTAGTGGAGCGACTTTGACATTTGATACCCATTCGCAGCACGCTTCGTTTTCAAATGTCAAAGTCAAAAGCTCCACTAGAAACATGTCGTTTGCTAGTGGTTCTTGAGATTCAAACATTTGCAAATGAGGGTGCGGCAAGTGGGATGCAAATGTTTGAATCGAACCACTAGCGCATGCTGTAGAACCGGGCGCAAAAAATGTATTCGTGAACAATGAGATCGACCTGATAGCGCGCAGCCAATATGCATATGAAACGGAGACAGATATGACGTCCGACAATGAACGGATCGCCTCGGGCCATCCGGCGAATGCGACCGTCCTGCTAGCCCGCGCCTATGAGCTAGCCGCCCGTTCCCATGCCAATCAGCGGCGCAAAGGACCTGACGACATTCCTTATGTAAACCATGTTTGCGCCGTTGCGTTGTTGGCAGCTGAAGCGTTCGGCAAGGATGATCCCGAGGCCATAGCAGCAGCTGTCCTGCATGACGTCGTCGAAGATTCCGATATCACCGAAGACGAGATCACCGCGCAATTTGGAGCGCGGGTTAGCTCCATCGTGGCCGAGCTGACAGACGCGCCGGGACTGGCAGAACTCACAATGCCGGAGCGCAAAACGAAGCAGGCCGAGAAAATGGCGCGCGCCACGCCTGAAGCCCGCGTCATTAAAATTGCGGATCAGACCAGTAATCTTCGCGACCGGACCAATTACGTGATCTTGTGGTCTCGCGAGCGAAATCTTGACTATCTCGCTGGGGCGCGGCGTGTCGTTGATGCCTGCCGGGGTGTTGCGCCCTCTTTAGAGGCAGCCTTCGACGAAGTCGCCAAAGACTATGGCGCAGCGATTGCGAAGGAATGGCCCGAATGATCTGCCTCCGACACCGATAGGTTCGCGAGCGCAGCAAGCCTTCAGGCAAAACGCCGCCGGTTCCTGACAAGCCAAGCCGTATCGACGGTGAAGGAGTAAAGCAGCAAGGCCAGCCCCAGGAGACAGGAAAGCTGGCTCCCCCGAACCGGCATAAACGGCGCGAGTGCTGCAATCAGAAAAGCAGCCTGCGCGACACAAACGGTTTTCCGCCGCCAGCTCGGGGGGAGCGGGGCTGTGAGCACAGGCCAGATCCCACCCGCAAGCCGGAACAGGTAATAGATCAGTCCGCTGATCAAGACCCAGGCGCCCACAAGTCCCGATAAAGTCAGAATGAGGGTTAGCGCCAAAATGAAAAGCGCATCGGTTTCCATATCGAACCGCGCGCCGAATTCACTTGTCATTCCGCTCCTGCGCGCCACCCAGCCATCGACACCATCCAGCGCAAGCGCCGCCGCTGCCGCCGCCGTTAGGCCCCAACGAAAGGCCGGATCGGAGAGAATGTCGCGGCCAAGAACTTCCTCCCCGACGACGGCCAACAAAATCGCGTTAAAAGCGGCCCGGCAAAGCGTGATCGTGTTGGCGATGCCGAAGTGACGATGTGGGGCATGCCATGCCAATCCGGCAAAGATCAACACGGTGACGAGTGCATAAAAAACGGCCGCAAGCGTCAAACCGTGCCAGCCTAAAGGTAGGGGGATCAGAAGAGCCAGGGCCGTCATGGCGGCGCCGATCAGGAAGAGCTCCAGACCTGCCTCAAGGACTGGAAGACGCGGCGGACCAGACCGCCCAAATTCGGCGCTCTGCCATTCTTCAGCATAAATCGCCATCACAACGCTCTCTTAATTCGCACTATGAGTCTATCTCCGGAAATGCCCACATAACCGAGTAAGTTCTTACAATTACGGCGATGCGTTGTTGGATATATGGTGATTACGTAGCAGGCGATGTCGAATTTAGGGAAGGCCTAAGCGGATGAACTCCCCGGCTCGGCCAAGCTCTTGCGCCGGATGAACTCGACATCGAGCCGTTCGCTGTTGCCGATCTGTACGCCGCGCCGCATGGACAAAAGCTTTTCGGCCGAAAGGCGTCCCATCCGGCGATGCGGAACATGCACAGTCGCCAAAGGCGGATTGGTGAATTGCGCGATGTCGATATTGTCAAAGCCGACGATGGAAATGTCGCCTGGAACATTAAGTCCGGCCTGCTCGGCACCGGAGAGCGCGCCCACTGCAATCACGTCATTCCCACAGATCACCGCCGTCGGACGTTGCGCCTGCTGGATAAGCCCGGCAAAGGCGGCGCGGCCCGCCTCAAAGGAATATTCCGCTTCCACGACCATTTCCGGGGGCAACGGAATTCCCGCTTTTCTTGTCATGCGGCGCAAGCCTCCGAGCCGTTCCGCGGCCCGGTCGTTTCCGGCCGCAATCCCGGCAATCATCGCCAGGCGCTGATGCCCGCACTTTATGACCTCCTGGGCGACCATGGCCCCGGCCTTTTCATTATCGAAGCCGACGCAAAGATGCGGGCTATTCTGTTTCCATGTCCAAGCCAGCACGAAAGGCATTCTACGCTGATACAAAAGCTGATAGGCGCGCTCATCGCGCGCTGCGCCAATCAGCATGAGCCCGTCCACGCCGCGGGACATGAGTGCACGGATCTGCGTCAGCTCGCGCTCCGGTGAATAGTTCGACGTCGAAACCAGTAAGGTGAAATCATCCTCTGCAAGCCGTTCCTGAAGGGCCTGCAGGCCGCGCGCAAAAATCGCGTTATCCATCGTTGGAATGATCGCGCCCATGATGTTCGTCCGGTTGAGCACGAGTGTGCGGGCGCCGAAATTCGGAGCGTAGCCAAGCGCATCGACGGCATCCATGACGCGCTGGCGTGTCGGCTCGCGCACGCGGCCCGGCTCGTTCAAGCAGCGCGAAACCGTTGCTGTGGACACGCCGGCATAACGGGCGACATCCTCCACAGTCGGCGCGTAAATCGTTTTTTCTTTGCTCATCGGCGCTCCGGCTTAATCCTTTTATTATACAGCAAAGATTGCGCTTGCATCGAAAAATGTAAGCGCTTACAATTTTGTCATGTTTACCGACAGCCCGGATCGCAAAGTGGATGGACTGGCCAGGAATGGGCGCCTGGCCTTGTGGTTCGCGCTTTTGCTGACAGCGGTCTTCGGCGCCAATGTCGCAAGCGGAAAATTCAATAACAGCGTGTTTATGAGCGATGTCGCGGAGGCGCTTATCCTCTTTGCGGCATCGATCTTCTTCGTAATCGGCGTGATCTGCATGGAGAAAGTAAGAAATCTAAAATCAGAAAATGACAATGGGAGGAATAGTAATGGACAGCAAGAAGGAACAAGTAGCGCTTAAGTCGGAAGAACGCAGACGCTTTCTGCAACTGGCCGGTACGGCCGGATTTACGACGGCCGTTCTCGCGGCAGGGGGCGGCACTCTGCTCTCGACGAGAGCATCGGCCCAGACCGCGCAGGAGGAAAAACAGCGCGAGGCGGCTGCCGAACACATCATGACGGTTGCAACAGCCTATGTGATCGGTTCGACCCGCAGTTATCCGATCATGCAGCTTGACTTCAAGGAAAACGTTCAAAACGCCTCCAATGGCCGGATCTATGTGAAGCTTGCCCCCGGCGGCCAGCTCGGTGTCGGCGGCGCGCTGGTCCAGAAAGTGCAGTCCGGCACGATCCAGGCAGCCCAACACTCCATTTCGAATTTCGCGCCGTTCGCCCCTGCTGCCGACTTGATCAACCTGCCCTATTTGTGCGGCTCCAATCAGCGCTTCGTGAATCTGGTCACGTCAGACGCCTGGAAAGCCGAGATCGACTCCAAGGTGAGTGAACGAGGGTTCAAGCCGCTTTTCTATCTGGTGATTGACCCCCGGACTGTTGCGATCCGAAAGGGCGTGCAGGGACCGGCCAAGACGCCCGCCGATATTAACGGGATTAAGTTCCGCGTACCGGGTTCCAAGATGCTTCAGCAATATTACCGGATGATCGGCTCGAACCCGACGCCAGTGGCCTGGGGCGAAACCCCGTCCGCCATCAAGCAGGGCGTGGCCGATGCACTCGATCCTGCCGTCGGCGCACTTTTTGCCTTCGGTTTCAAAGACATCCTGTCCCACATCTCGCTGACCAAGGCAGTGCCTGACAGCCAGGTCTATTCCTGCAACCTCGAATGGTTCAACGGGCTTGATAAGAAGCTGCAGGATGCCGTCGATTGGGCATCGGAAATGACCTTCCATCAGAACCTCGCCAAGGTGCCATCCTCCCGCGAATATGCGATGGCTGAAATGCGCAAGGCGGGCGTTTCCTTCTATTCGCCCACGGATGACGAGCTGGCCCAATGGAAAGAGGCTGGCGGTTATCAGCGCAGCGAATGGGACGACTTCAAAAAAGAGCTGGCCGGCTCGATGGATACCTTTGCCAAGCTTGAAGAAGCCGCCGGTAGCAAAGGCCGCTATTTCGTCCACGACGCATAAGAGCATCGCGTCAAGCGTGTGAGGGAGCTTTGAAAAGCTCTCTCATCGTTGATCGCTCGGTCAAACTCTTAAGAAAGAGCGCTCTGACATGGCTGGCCTTCTCCGACTGCTCGATAAGAATGCAGAGCGATGGCTTCTGCTTGTCTTCTACGTCATGATCGTGGTGACGATGGCGATCGAGGTGCTGCGCCGCGAAATCTTCGCCTATTCATCGATCTGGGGTGAAGAGATCGTGCGCTATTCCTTCATCTATCTCGCCTGGATTGGCGCGGCGGCGGCGGTACGCGAGCGCGCCCACATCCGTATTGACGTGCTGTTTCACTACGTCGGTCCGCGCGTGAGAGCCTTGCTCTACATTATCGGCGATCTGGTGATGCTGGTCATTGCACTGATCGCTGCTTACTGGTCCTTCGAGACGGTTGCCACATCATGGCGTTTCGGCTCGGTGAGTCACGGCTTGCGCGTCTCGATGGTCTTCTTCCTCATTGCCGTGCCTTTTGGCTTTGGCCTGATGATGATCCGTATTCTGCAATCGCTGTCCCGTGACATTCGCGATTTGTTCGCCAAACGCCCGGTCTATGAGGGCGAACGGCTGTTCGATTAAAGGCATGGGGACATGTGGCAGCAATTCCAGCAACAGACTGTTGAACTTGGATGGGAATTCTACGGACCTGTCCTGCTCATGGTTCTACTTTTTGCCCTGGGCGTTCCGGTCTGGGCGGCGATTGGATCGGCCTCGATTGCGATGCTGCTATGGAGCGGCGTCCTGCCTTTATCACTGGTCGGCGAGTCGTTGTTTGACGGTATCGACCATTTCGCATTGACGGCAATTCCGCTCTTCATCCTGACCGGTGACGTGCTCGTCAGGACCGGCCTCAATCGCAAATTCCTGAACATTGCCGAGGCCTTGACCTGCTGGGCGAGAGGCGGCTTTGGGTCGGCGACCGTGCTCGTCTGCGGCATGTTTTCGGCAATTTCCGGCTCGGACGCAGCCGGCGCGGCGGCGGTCGGACGGATGACCATTGCGCGTCTTGCCGAGTCTGGCTATCCGCGCGCTTATGCTTGTGCTCTGGTCGCCTCGGGCGCCTGTACGGGCATTCTGATTCCGCCCTCAATCGCTTATATCGTGCTTGGCCTCGTCCTTGGCATTTCCGCCTCGACATTGTTTCAGGCCGCAGTCATCCCCGGCCTTCTCATTCTGCTTTCAATCCTGATCACCAATATCGTCGTCAACCGCATCGCGGCCTATGAGAGCGGCGGAGCGATCAGTTTCGCTGAATGGCGTGGCAATCTTTGGCATGCGCTTGCCGATGGATGGTACGCCTTTCTCGTGCCCGGCATCATTTTCTACGGTATTTTCTCCGGCAGTCTGACCCCGACCGAGGCGGGGGCGGTCGCGGTCATCGTAACAATCGCGATGGGCTTCATCCTCGGCACGCTGCGCTTTGCGGACTTCCCGTCCATGCTGATCAGCTCGGCCAAAGTGAATGGCGTCATCCTCCCGATCATCGCCTTCTCGCTGCCCCTTGCACAAACGCTTGCCGCGATGGGCGTTCCGCAGGGCTTCATAACGGCCGTGACTTCGCTGACCGATGATCCGAATATGCTGATCCTGATTATGATCGGTATACTAATCGCGGCTGGATGCGTCATGGAGACGACGCCGAATATCGTCATCCTCGCACCGATCCTGAAACCGCTCGCCGACAATATCGGCATGAACGAGATCCAGTTCTGTGTCATGATGATCACTGCGCTGGGTGTCGGCTTTATTACACCCCCTCTCGGCCTCAATCTTTTCGTGGTTTCCGGGATTACGGGCGAGCCGATTTTGAAGATCGCTTATTACGCGGTTCCCTTCGTGTTTTTCATGCTGCTGGTGGTACTCCTGATTGCCTTTGTACCGGAGCTATCGACCACGCTCTTGCCAGCCGCTTATCAGTAGGAGGCTCCGATGACTTTGGAATATTTGAAAAAAGCCGACAAGACCGCCGCAACCGGCGAGAGCGATGTTCAGGCCCAGGTGCGAGCCGTCCTCGATGAGATCGAAGCCGGGGGCGATGCAAAAGCGCGCGAATATTCGGCCAAATTCGATAAATGGGATGGCGATATCGTTGTCAGCAAAGACGAACTTGCAGCTGCGGGCGCGAAAGTTGGCCAAAAGCTGAAGGATGACATTCGCTTCGCCCATGACAATGTCCGCAAGTTTGCGGAGGCACAAAAGGCGACACTCCAGGATTGCGAGGTTGAAATCGTCCCCGGCCTTATCGCCGGTCAGAAGCAGATCCCGGTGACGGCGGCGGGTTGCTACATACCGGGCGGGCGCTATAGCCATATCGCCTCGGCAGTCATGACGGTCACGACGGCAAAAGTTGCGGGCGTCGATCATATCACCGCCGTCTCGCCGCCCCGGCCGGGCGGCGGCATCAACCCGGCTATTCTGTACACGCTCGATTTATGCGGCGCCGGTACCGTGCTCAATCTCGGCGGCATTCAGGGCATCGCGGCGATGGCTTTCGGGCTGTTTGGAACGCCGCCGGTCGATATTCTCGTCGGCCCCGGCAATCAGTTTGTCGCCGAAGCTAAGCGTATTCTCTATGGCCGCGTCGGCATCGATATGTTCGCCGGACCGACTGAGTCCATGGTGATCGCAGACGCGAGCGCCGATCCGCATATCGTTGCCTGGGATCTCGTCGGCCAGGCCGAGCATGGTTATAATTCTCCTGTCTGGCTGATTTCGCTGGACCGGGGGCTGGCCGAGAAGGTGCTGGAGTTGGTGCCGAAATATATTGACGAGCTGCCGGAGCTGAACCGGCAAAACGCGACCGCCGCTTGGCGCGACTATGGCGAGGTGATGCTTACAAGCGACCGGGAGGAAGCAGCGGTGGTATCCGATCGCTACGCCTCGGAGCACCTGCAAATTCAGGCCGCCGACCTCGATTGGTGGCTGGGCCGACTGCGCAATTACGGCTCACTGTTTCTCGGCGAGGAAACCACCGTCGCATTCGGCGATAAGTGCTCCGGCACGAACCATGTGCTGCCAACCAAAGGCGCGGCGAAATATTCCGGCGGTCTGTTCGTCGGTAAATATATGAAGACGGTCACCTGGCAGCGAATGACCCGCGAGGCAAACCGCTCAATCGCTCAGTCCTGCGCGCGGATCTCGCGGCTGGAGGGCATGGAGGCGCACGCCCGTACCGGAGATGTCCGGCTGGCGAAGTATTTCCCCGGTGTCAATTTCGATCTGACCGCCGAGAGCGAATAGGAAATTTGCGCCATGACCGCAGCACTCTTCGATATCTCCGGGCGCGTGGCGTGCGTCACCGGCGCAAGCTCCGGTATCGGGCGTCATCTGGCGACGGCGCTGGTAAAGGCTGGCGCGATGGTGGTGGGCGTCGCCCGGCGCGCTGAGCAACTGGACGCCTGGCAAGCGGAGGCGGGTGGCAAAACGGCGGCGGTTACGGCGGATCTTTCCGATCCGGCACAGATGAAAGACGTTGCCGCGCGAGTCGCCGCCCCCTTTGGCTCGCCCGACATTTTGATCACGGCGGCAGGCATAAACCCCCGTGAAACTGCCGACGAAGTGACGCTTGAAGGCTGGTCGAACACACTCGACCTCAATCTCGCCGCGCCCTTCTTTCTTGCCCAAGCTCTTGTCCTGGCCATGAAAGCGAAAGGCTGGGGCCGTATCCTGAATATTGCCTCGTTGCAAACCGTTCGCGCATTTCATGGCGGTGTTGCTTATGGCGCTTCGAAGGCGGGCATCGGTCAGCTCACGCGGGCAGAGGCCGAGGCCTGGTCGAAACACGGCATCAACGTCAATGCGATTGCGCCGGGGTTTTTTGATACGGAGCTGACCGCGCCGGTCTTCGGCAATACCGAGCTGGCTGCGAAGAATGCCGCACAAACATGCATCGGGCGGAATGGCCAGCTCAACGACCTTGTCGGCCCGGCCCTGTTCTTCTGCTCTCCGGCGTCAGACTATGTGACCGGGCAGGTGCTCTTTGTCGATGGAGGCTTTACGGCAAAATGAAAGCGCTCGTCTACACCGGACCAAAACATGTCGAGCTTCGCGACGTCCCGGACCCCGCGCCCGGCGACGGCGAGGCACTCATCCGCGTCGAGGCGGTCGGCATTTGCGGCTCGGATATGCATGCTTTTCTTGGCCATGACGAACGCCGTCCGGCGCCGCTGGTCCTTGGTCATGAGGCAGCAGGTACGGTTCTTTCAGGCGCACTTCAGGGCCAGCGCGTTACCGTCAACCCGCTTGTTACCTGCGGCGAATGTGCGGATTGCAAGGCCGGCCGTGACAATCTCTGCCGCACGAGGCAGATCATCTCTATGCCGCCGCGTGAAGGCGCATTCGCAGTAATGCTCACCATGCCCGAGCGCAATCTCTTTCAAATCCCGGCGGACTTCCCCGCTGAAAAGGCTGCGCTCGCCGAGCCAATCGCCTGCGGCTGGCACGCCGTCAGACTAGCCGAAAAGGTGCTGCATCCCGCGCTTTCGCAGACCCGCGCGCTCATTCTCGGCGGCGGCGCAATCGGTATGGGAGCGGCGCTCGTCCTGGCAGCTCATGGCGTGAAGGACATCTGGATTGCTGAAACCAGCGAAGCCAGACGCCGGAAGGCGGAGAGCATCGGTCCGTTTAAGCTTTACGATCCGCGTCAATCCGATCAGCCGTGGCAGGGCGAGATCGATCTTGTTATCGATGCATTCGGCGGTGAGGCAACACGAGCGTCCGCCTCCGCTGCGGTGCGCCCCGGCGGCGTGATCATGCATATCGGGCTGGCGCAGTCCGCAGGCGGGCTCGACATACGCCGCATGACGTTGCAGGAAATCACCTTTATCGGCACGTACACCTATACGGCGGAGGATTTTCGCGAGACGGCTAGGGCGATCGTCGACGGGCGTCTCGGCGCGCTGGACTGGATGGAAATGCGCCCGCTTCAGTCCGGCGCAAATGCGTTTAACGACATCCTTGCCGGGACTGTCGCTTCGCCGAAGATCATTCTGACGCCGTGAGATCCGTCTATCGGGCGTGCCTGGTTTCTATTTCCGCAACGCCGAGTTGAGATTGCGCGCCTTTGCGAATGTGCTGTCATTGACGCCGCGCAGATCGATAAGACGCGCCGAGTCCAGATCGGCGCTTTCAAACGATGCGCCGCTGACATCGGCTCCCGTCAGATCGGCGCCGCCAAGCTCAGCCGCCATTAAATTTGCATCCTTGAAATTTGCGCCGCGAAGCTTGGCGAATTCCAGATCGACCCGCGACAGATTGGCGTCGCTCAGATCCGCGCCTTCCAAATCCGCCGATTTCAGAACGCCGCGCATTAGCCCCATGGATTGATTGCGCATATCGGCGGAAAGGTCCGCGCCGCGCAGCACAGCGCGTTTCATACTCGCCCGCGTCAGATCGGCGGCGACGCGCGCGTCCGACAAATCGGCATCGTCAAGATTGGCCATGCCGAGCTGTGTCTGAAAGAGCGAGGCGCCTTTGAGATTTGCGCCACTCAAATTGGCGGAAATCATCCAGGCCTGATCCAGGACGGCACCCTGCATGTTGCTGCCTTCAAAATTCGTCTTGTTCAGCCTTGCAGAGCGAAAGACGGCATTGGAAAGATCGAGCCCTGAGAGATCGATGCCATTCAGGCTCTTTCCGGCAAAATCGGCAGGCTTGCCGCTCGCCGATGTCTTAACGCGTTCGATCACTTCCTCGCGCGTCAGCTCAGCTTCGGTGAAGGCCGGCGAGGTCATGTCGAGATTACGCATCATGTCCTGCGCGCGCACGGCGTTTAATGAAACACTCAGACCGCAGATCAGGATACTGCTGAAAAGGAAGCGAGCTGTTTCGGAGAGTTTTTGCCACCTCTGCTGATCAATGCGACAAAATGACAAAAACGACTTATGAAAAGGATTGCTCATCTTTTCTCTGCTTTCCGCTTGAGACTTAAGTCTATAACATTTCGTGAACAGATTTTTGGAAATTAGAGAAAAAATCGAGCCGTCAAAACTCTGTTTCCTTTAAAATTGACTTTCATGACAATTAGGAAATGATCCTTTGATGGCTTTCCTGCGCAATCTGTGGGCGGTTTTGGCGTCGTCTCGCTTGTAACTGCCGGTGAGCATCAGTACGATGTTTGTTATAAGAAATGAATATTAATGCGTAGAACGCAATTTGGGAGGAATAACAGGCTGTGCGTAGAAATAATCCTACGTAGCGCGGTTTGTGCGCGTTGATCTCTCCAAAAAAATATTTGCAAACTGTATTTGCAGTCATTGCTCTGTGATTAACGAAATTATTCCCTCGTAAATGGCAAATATCAGAAGCAGGAGGAAGCTCAAGACATGGCTTGGTTTCGACTACTCGCTCTAGCGGCCTTTGTAGGTGGCACGCTATCTGCTCCAGCATCAGCGAATGATAAGCTGATAGAGCTGGAAAAAGATCCAAATCAATGGGTTTCGCCAACTGGCGATTACGCCAATCATCGCTACAGCGAATTGGATCAGATCAACAAAGACAATGTCGGCAATCTTCAGGTTGCCTGGACCTTCTCGACAGGCGTGCTGCGCGGTCACGAAGGTAATCCGCTTGTCGTGGACGGCATTATGTATGTCCATACGCCGTTTCCGAATAAGGTGATGGCGCTCGATCTCTCAAATGACGGTGCGATCATCTGGACCTATGAGCCGAAGCAGAATCCGGACGTCATTCCGGTGATGTGCTGCGACACGGTCAACCGCGGTCCAGCCTATGCGGACGGCATGCTTTTCTTGAATCAGGCCGACACGACGCTCGTTGCGCTCGACGCCAAGACCGGCGAAGTCAAATGGAAAGCCGTAAACGGTGATCCTTCCAAGGGCGAAACGGGCACTAGCGCGCCGATGGTCGTCAAAGACAAGGTCATCGTCGGCATCTCCGGCGGCGAATTTGGCGTGCAGTGCCATGTAACCGCTTATGACATCAATAGCGGCGAACAGGTCTGGCGCGCTTATTCAGTCGGCCCGGACGATCAGCTTTTGTTCGATCCTGAAAAGACGACCCATCTCGGCAAGCCGGTCGGTAAAGACTCAAGCTTGAAGACCTGGGAAGGCGATCAGTGGAAAATCGGCGGTGGCTGCACATGGGGCTGGCTTGCTTACGATCCTGATCTCGACCTGTTCTATTATGGCTCGGGCAACCCCTCGACCTGGAACCCGGCCCAACGCCCTGGTGACAATAAGTGGTCGATGACGATCTTCGCCCGCGACCCGGATGACGGCATGGCGAAGTGGGTCT
>CAZMAC010000038.1:0-12789 GCA_964564085.1 uncultured Hyphomicrobiaceae bacterium | reverse complement strand
ACGAGGTCAAAACAGGTGCGCAGCAGGAATTCACCTCCAGAGCCGTCGCGCTGCTCGATCTCATCGATCTCGGTATATCGCTGGCTTTGTTTTTTCGCGAGGTCCGCCGATGATCGCGGCTATCCGGCTCAGAACAGCCATCATAGCGTTCGGTTTGATAATGTGACGCAAAACTAAGCGTTAAACTTCACCCCCAGCTCGACTTCGCGGCCGCGCCCGGCTTCAGTGAAGAACTTTCTGATCTCGGGACGGCGGGCGAGCTGGATGCCGTAGATCTCAGCGGCGGCCTCGGCAAACTCGCCTTTGCGCCCAAGTTGGTCTTCGCCGTAAGTCAGAACGCGCAAATTCGGCCAGGCTTTCTCTCGGATTGCCAGGATCTGTTGCAACACTTCGCGGGCCGAGGCTTGAGGCTGCGCTTGAGCAAGCAGGAGCGCCATCGATGCCGTCGATCGGGAAATTCCCATATGGCAATGAACAAGCAGATGCCGCAGAGATTCCGGGTCTTGCAGAATATCGCGTCCAAACGTCAGCACTTGCTCGACATGATGCGGCTGTGGCGGCTGATAGCCGAGACCGTCCTCAATAACGTCATGAAAGCGAAGCTCTAGCTTTGCATGTTCCCCATAGGTCCCAAAGACTTCAGGTTCGCCATGATCGGGATCAAGGATTGACAGGACGTGACTGACCTGGGCTTCGGCGTGGCCGGCGAGCTCTTCAAGTCCACAAACAGTGATTTTGAAGGGGAGATGGAGTCTGGCTATGTCAGAATCATTCATTAACGGCATCCTTTTGTTCAACTATGACAAGCAATCATCACATCTGCATGTCAAGCTGACTGTTTGTGGCAAATAGCGAAGCCGGGCCCTGATCGGAACAATTATCCAGCCAACGGTTGCATTATCCCATTTGAAAGGCTTGTATGACTGCTCATGGTCAAAAAAGGGAGGTTTAGAGTGTTCAAACTGATGTCGCATATTGCTGCAGGCGCAGCCTTTGTGATCGCAACGACTGCTGCTATGGCCGGCGAAACACCAGCGCCGAAAGATGCAAAAGTCTACTTCATCAATCTGAAAGACGGAGACAAGGTGAAATCTCCGGTGACAATCAAATTCGGCCTATCCGGCATGGGCGTCGCCCCGGCAGGTGCAGAGAAAGAAAATACCGGTCACCATCATCTCATCATCAATGAAGAGCTGACCGGCGATGAGCTAAATGAGCCGATTCCCGCCGACGACAACCATGTTCATTTCGGCGGCGGACAGACCGAAAAGACGCTTGAGCTGCCAAAAGGCGAGCATACATTGCAACTCGTGCTCGGGGATTGGAGCCACATTCCTCACAATCCGCCTGTCATGTCTGAGCGGATAACGGTCACTGTTGAGTAAGTAAGACATTTGCACAAGAGGCGCGGGACAAAGTCTGTGCCGACCAGAACGAGGCCATAGCAAAGGTTTGGGCCTGCGCTATGGCCTTTCATTTTTCAGCGAACAGATTTGATGCATGACGGTCATCTTGTGAGAGGCCTGGAATTTGTAAATTTTGAACTTGGGGACTACAGTCGGGTTACCTAATGAATAGCCAGCAGTAAAAGGATCGGCCTTACAGCATGTGCGGTATTTGCGGTGAAATCGCTTTTTCAGATGGACCGGCTGACGCCTCGGCGATCGGTCGAATGATGGATGTCATGGCGCGGCGTGGGCCGGATGCGTCAGGGCAAATCCTTCGCAATCAGGTTGGCTTCGGCCATCGGCGGCTCAAGATTATCGATCTGACGGAGAAGGCGGCCCAGCCGATGATCGATAGCGAGTTGGGGCTGGAGCTTGCCTTTAACGGCTGCATCTATAACTACGCACAACTTCGCCAGGAGCTTGAAGGCAAAGGCTATCGCTTCTTTTCGACGAGCGACACCGAAGTCATTCTCAAGGCTTATCACGCCTGGGGCACATCCTGCGTCGAGCGCTTCAACGGCATGTTTGCTTTTGCTATTCACGAACGCGATACAGGCCGCGTTATACTGGCCCGCGACCGTTTCGGGATTAAGCCGCTTTATCTGCAGGAAACGCCCGGACGGCTGCGCTTTGCCTCTTCGCTTCCCGCGATCCTGGCCGCCGGCGATGTCGACACCTCGATCGACCGGACGGCCCTTGCCTTTTATATGAGTTTCCATGCCGTCGTGCCGCCGCCTTACACAATGTTGACAGGCGTGCGCAAATTGCCACCCGCCACCATCCGCACGATCGAGCCGGATGGCAAATCGTCCGATAAGCGCTATTGGCAACTCAGCTTTGAGCGCGATCGGACCGACATCGAACGCAGCTTCGACGATTGGCGCGATATGGTGCTCGAAGCTTTGCGCAAATCCGTTGCCCGCCGGATGGTTGCAGACGTCCCGGTCGGCGTGCTGCTCTCAGGCGGCGTCGATTCCAGCATGATTGTCGGCTTGCTCGCCGAAGCCGGTCAGCACGGCCTGATGACATTCTCGGTTGGCTTCGAGGAAGCGCATGGAGAAAAGGGCGACGAGTTTCAGTATTCGGATATAATTGCGCAGCGTTTCGAGACCAACCATCAGAAGATTTTCGTTCCCTCCGATGGGCTGATGGACGCACTGCCAGGCACCATACAGGCAATGTCGGAGCCGATGGTCTCTTACGACAATGTCGGCTTTTATCTTCTGTCCAAAGAGGTCGCTAAGCATATCAAGGTCGTGCAGTCAGGACAGGGCGCCGATGAGGTCTTTGCGGGGTATCATTGGTATCCGCCGCTAATGAGCTCGAACGATGTGGCGGGCGATTATGCGCGGGTGTTTTTTGACCGGTCGTTCGAAAAACTCAAAGACCACCTTTCGCCCGAATGGCATACGGAACGCGATGAGGCACTCGCCTTTGTGACGGAGCATTTCGCCAGCGCCGGTGCTGAGGCGCCGGTCGACAAGGCGTTGCGCCTCGACTCGACCGTTATGCTGGTCGACGATCCGGTCAAGCGCGTCGATAATATGACGATGGCCTGGAGCCTGGAAGCGCGCGTGCCGTTTCTCGATCATGAACTGGCTGAGTTGGCGGCACGAATTCCGCCGGAGCATAAGCTGGCGCATGGCGGTAAGGGCGTACTTAAAGAAGCGGCGCGGCTCGTTGTGCCTTCTGAAGTGATCGACCGGAAAAAGGGATATTTTCCAGTCCCTGCATTGAAGTACATTGACGGCCCTTATCTGGAGATGGTGAAAGGCGCGCTTTCCTCGCAGAAGGCGCGTGAGCGCGGTCTTTTCCGCCAATCTTATCTGGATCAGCTTTTCGATGATCCCACAGCCCACATCACGCCTTTGCGCGGCTCCGAACTCTGGCAGGTCGCGCTGCTTGAAATGTGGCTGCAAACGCATGGTGTTTGAGCCAAAAACCAATTTCAGCCTATGGAGGGTCCGCTATGAGCAAGACCCCATTGTCGCGGCGTAAGTTCATCAGCCGGCAGCGTTCGCGCCGCCTGCGCGTACCGACACCGCGCGAGATCACGCCTCCACGTCCATCAGAATCGGACGGCTCGCCGAAACCGAATGCGTATGTCGATTGTGGTTGGGGACGCCTGTTTTTCGGGCATACATTTGCGGACCTTAAGGATCTTTCCAATGAGCTGGGCGCCGAAGGCCCTGACCGCCGCGATATTGCCTTTTACATCAGCGACCCGCATGTTTTGCTGGCAAGCGCGCCACAGGAACTTTTTCTCGACCCATCCCACACATACCGGCTCGACCTTAACCGTTTGATGCCACCCATGAAGCGGAAAGAGCAAGGCTTCTTCGTCCGCCGCCTCTCGAGCAAACAGGATGCCGAGCAGGTCAATCGCATTTACATGGGACGGAATATGGTGCCCGTGCCGCCGGAGTTTTTTTGGTCCAATCGCGACAGCCGATCGGTCACTGTCCTGGTCGCTGAGGACGATCAGACCGGCGACATTATCGGTACGGTGATGGGCGTCGATCACCGGCGCGCGTTCAACGATCCCGCACTTGGATCAAGTCTTTGGTGTCTTGCCGTCGACCCGCAAGCGCGTCATGCACGCATCGGAGAAGCGCTTCTGCGCCGTTTGGTGGATCATTTCCGGGCACGGGGCGCCGCCTATATGGACCTCTCCGTGCTTCATGACAATGATCAGGCTATCGCACTTTATGAAAAGCTGGGCTTTCACCGCGTCCCTCTATTTGCAGTCAAGCGCAAAAACCCGATCAACGAGCCACTCTTTATCGGTTCTTCGCCCGCAACCTGTTTAAATCCTTACGCCACAATTATCGTCAATGAAGCGCTCCGGCGCGGCATCCATGTCGAGGTAACAGATGCCGAAGGCGGATTTTTCCGGCTGATCTATGGCGGACGCAGCGTTCACTGCCGGGAGAGCCTGTCGGAGTTCACCAGCGGCGTTGCCGTTTCGATTTGCGACGACAAGGCGGTAACACGCCGGGTCGTCGAGCGTGTCGGTGTCAGGGTGCCGGAACAGCTCGACATCAAGCCAAACTCCGAAACAGAAGACGAAGATATTTCTGCTTTTTTAGAGAAACATCAAAGACTTGTTGTCAAACCGGCACGCGGTGAGCAGGGGCGGGGCGTTGCTGTGGGCCTGACCACATTCGATGAGGTGAAAGAGGCGATCGCTGTCGCACGTCCGTTTTCGAATCGCGTTATCATCGAAGAGATGGTCAAGGGAACGGATCTGCGCATTATCGTCATCGACTATAAGATTGTCGCGGCCGCAGTTCGTCAGCCACCCCGCGTGATTGGCGATGGGAGCACGACCATTCGCGCACTCATCGAGTCGCAAAGCCGCAGGCGTGAAGCCGCAACTGGCGGCGAGTCGCGAATTCCTCTTGATGCGGAAACGGCGCGCTGCATTGCGCTGGAAGGATATAAGCTCGACGACGTCCTTCCCGCCGAGACGGAGCTGCAGACACGTAAGACAGCTAATCTTCATATGGGCGGCACAATTCACGATGTGACCGACGAGCTTCACCCCAAGCTTGCCGATGCGGCCATCGCCGCAGCGCGCTCCATTGAAATTCCTGTTGTCGGCATTGACTTCATCGTTCCCAGCCCGCGCGAAGACCGCTATGCTTTCATCGAGGCGAATGAGCGGCCCGGGCTTGCCAATCACGAACCTCAGCCAACAGCCGAGCGTTTCCTCGATCTTCTTTTTCCCTTGGCCGTGCCGGCCCCGATTCGTGCCTACCGAAACCAGAGCGAGCTACAGGCTTAACGCCAATGCCGAGATTGCGGATTGATACGGACTATCTTCAGAAAAGTTTAAAACGCCTGCTCTCTGTCCCCAGCCCGACCGGCTATACAGACTCGATCGTTCGTGAGACCTGTACCGAGCTTACGCGGCTTCAAATTCCATTCGAGCTGACCCGGCGGGGCGCCATTCGCGCTTTCATCAAAGGCCGGGACCATCGCGGCGCACGCGCCATGGTCACGCATCTCGATACGCTCGGAGCACAGGTCAAGCGCATCAAAGATAATGGCCGGCTCGAACTGGTCCCGATTGGAACCTGGTCGGCGCGTTTCGCCGAAGGCGCTCGCTGCACGGTCTATTCCGATGAAGGCAGCTATCGCGGGACAATTCTGCCTCTCAAAGCATCTGGTCATACCTTTAACGACGAAATCGATAAGCTTCCGATTGGCTGGGAGTATGTCGAGCTGCGCGTCGATGCTCTGGCGAGAACAAGAAGAGAGACAGCGCGGCTTGGAATTGAGATCGGCGATCATATCGCGGTCGATCCCTGCCCGGAGTTTCTCGATAATGGCTTCATCGTTTCGCGTCACCTGGATAACAAGGCCGGCACTGCAATCCTGCTGGCCGCACTGAAATCGATCCGTGATTCGGAGCCGGATTTGCCTGTCGATACTTACTGGCTTTTTACAATCGCTGAAGAGGTCGGCGTCGGCGCATCCTCCGTCATTCATGAAGATGTCGCATCTCTGGTCTCGATCGATAATGGGACATCTGCGCCGGGGCAAAATTCGGCTGAATTCGGCGTGACCGTCGCGATGGCCGATCAGAGCGGGCCGTTCGACTATCATCTGACGAAAAAGCTCGTCCGGCTGTGCCAGGAAAATGACATCCGCTATCAGAAGGATATTTTCCGGTATTACCGGTCCGACTCAGCGGCTGCCGAGGTCGCGGGACATGATGTGCGCACCGCGCTCATCACCTTTGGTATCGATGCATCTCACGGCTATGAACGGATTCATATGCACGCTTTGCGCTCTCTCGCGGAACTTGTGACGACCTACGTCGTCAGTCCGGTCGAAATCCGCCGTGACGCCGAAGAGATTAGTGGGTTGAGCGGCTTCACCACGCAGCCGATGGACAAGGCCCCTGCCGGCGTTCCCGATTCCCGCGCCAATCAGAAGATCGATGTGAAATAGCTGAGCGATATTTGGAAGCCCGCATGGACCTACCTAAGCCGTCGCGAACTTCCGCTTTGTGAAAACTTAGCTCACGCGGCAGCAAGACCTTGCTCTAAATCCGCAACCAGATCTGCTTTATCCTCAAGCCCCACCGAAAGCCGCACGACATCGTCGCCTGCGCCAGCAGACGCGCGTTGCTCTGGCGTAAGCTGACTATGGGTGGTTGAGGCCGGGTGAATGATCAGGCTCCGCGTATCGCCGATATTGGCGAGATGCGAGAATAGCTTCACGTTCGAAACCAGCTTGACGCCGGCATCATAGCCACCTTTCAAACCGAAGGTGAACACAGCGCCCGCGCCTTTCGGGCAGACTCTGTGAGCCAGGGCGTTATATTTATTGCCCTCCAGACCCGCATAATTGACCCATTGGACTTCCGGCCTTGTTTGCAGCCAGTGGGCGACGGCGAGCGCGTTCTGGCAGTGACGCTCCATTCGCAACGGCAAGGTCTCGATGCCGGTCAGCACCAGGAAGGAATTCATCGGCGAGATTGCCGGGCCAAGATCGCGCAGTCCAAGCACGCGGGCGGCGATCGCAAAGGCGAAATTTCCGAAAGTCTCTGCGAGCACCATGCCGTGATAGGACGGGCAGGGCTGCGACAAAGCCGGGTATTTGCCGGAAGCCATCCAGTCGAACGTGCCGCAATCGACCAGCACGCCGCCAATCGAATTGCCGTGTCCGCCGAGGAATTTCGTCAGCGAATGCACGACGATGTCTGCGCCAAACTCTTTGGGACGGCAGAGATAGGGCGTTGCCAGCGTATTGTCGACGATCAGCGGGACGCCCGCTTTTTTCGCAATCGCCGAGATGGCAGGAATATCCACGACGATTCCGCCCGGATTGGCGATCGACTCGATAAAAATCGCCTTCGTCTTCGGCGTCAGCGCGCGCTCGAAACTCGACGGGTCGTCGGAATCGGCCCAGACGACATTCCAGTTGAATTTCTTGAATGCGTGATTGAACTGGTTGATGGAGCCGCCATAAAGCTGGCCGGCGGCAATAAACTCGTCGCCCGGCTCCAACAGCGTGTGGAATATGAGGAGCTGTGCGCCGTGGCCCGATGCCGCCGCAAGCGCCGCCGTCCCGCCCTCTAAAGCTGCAATCCGCGCTTCAAGAACCGCCTGGGTGGGATTCATGATGCGCGTATAGATATTGCCGAAGGTTTCCAGATTGAACAGCGCCGCGGCGTGATCGACATCGTCGAACACATAGGAGGTGGTCTGGTAGATGGGCGTGACGCGCGCGCCGGTTGCCGGATCGGGCTGGGCGCCAGCGTGAATGGCAAGGGTTTCAAAACCGGGTTCGCGCTCTTCGCTCATTTTGGGATCCTCCTAAGCTTATTTATTATTGAAGGAACCAACTTCTCTAAGATGGCGCAAGCGTTTTCTTCTTCAAATTTAGACTGTCAGTTCTTTCCTATAGAAAGCTTTTGAAAGCCCTGGGGTCCAAGAACCAGACGCTGACTTGATAGCGTCCGCGTATGCACGCCGGCCCAGCCGATCTCGCCGGAAAGCCGTCCATATTCGATTTTCGGACAGCGGTTCATAACGACTTTCAGCCCCGCCTCTTCGGCAAGCCGGGCTGCTTCGTCATTGCGGACGCCGAGCTGCATCCAGACGACTTTCGCGCCGATCGCTATGGCGTCCTGGGTAACTTGCAAGGCGGCTTCGGAATTTCGGAATATATCGACGACATCGACCGGCTCGGGGATATCGTGCAGGCTGGCATAAACGGTTTGGCCCAGGATCTCTTTGCCCGCATGGCCCGGATTGATGGGGATCACCTTGTAGCCCTTGGCGAGGAGATATTTCATCGCGAAATAGCTCGGGCGCACCTTGTTCGGGCTTGCCCCAACCATCGCAAAGACTTTGCAATCCTGCAGAATGCCGCGAATGTAGGCGTCGCTATAATGGTCATGGTTCATGGCTGACACATAGCGACTGTTACGGTCGCAGCCAAGTCTTATGCATCCGGCCAGCGCGGCGCGCGCTTTTCGAGAAACGCCCCAATACCTTCCTCGGCATCGCCGCGCAGCATGTTCTCGACCATGATGCGGGCTGCGTAATCATAAGCCTCGGCGACCGGCATTTCGAGCTGGCTGTAAAAAGCATCCTTACCCGTCCTCAAAGTCATCGATGATTTCGATGCGATAATCTCCGCCATCTTCATGGCTTGCGTCAGCACCTGATCCGACGGGGCCACGCGGTTGACGAGCCCCATCTCCGCGGCGCGCTCGGCCGGGACCATCTCCCCGAGCAGCAGCATTTCCATGGCATGCTTGCGGCTGACATTGCGCGACAGGGCGACCATCGGTGTCGAGCAAAACAGGCCGATATGGACACCAGGCGTTGAGAATTTTGCCTCGGTTGAGGCAACCGCCAGATCGCAGCTCGCCACGAGCTGACAACCTGCCGCCGTTGCTATGCCGTTAACGGCTGCAATCACAGGTTTGGGCGAGCTCATGACGGCCTGCATGACGGAAGAACACAGTCGCATGAGATGATCGAAAAAGGCGCGCCCCTGGTCCGGGTCCTGACGGCGTGCCGTCATTTCGCGCAAATCATGCCCGGCACAGAAGACCGGCGGCGCTCCGGTGAGGACAATGGCCTTGATCGTTTTCGAGCCGGCTATCTCTTGAATCGTGCCGAGCAGCTCATTCAGAAGCGGCTCCGACAGGCTATTGCGGCTCTTGGGACGATTGAGCGTTACGACGGCGATCTCGCCATGATCCTCCCGAAGAAGACAAGGCTCCAAAGGCTCCGGCGAATTTGACTGTTGGGCTGTGGCGGTCACGGGACAGGCCTCTCATTGAAAGGGCCATTATACCACTTTTGCGCCGTTATTGAATGACAGCCTCGATCTCGGCCATCATCGGCTCAACAGCCGCCACATTTTCCGGCGGGGGCGGTTCCATGACGAACCCTGCCCCCTCACGTATCGCGTCAATGAGCTTCGTCTTTTGTTTGTCGCTGAGAAGAGAATTTTTTTCGATCTTTGCGATCGCCTTTTGGACCTTACGCTCCGCTTTACTTGTGAGCCCGCCTGTCTTGACATGCGCATAGGCCCGGCCGACGCTTTCCGCGACCGATAGCCATTGTTTCGCACTCTCAAAACCATACTCTTTGACGGCGGTCTCAACATCCTGGATGGCGGCTTCGTCTGACGCAATTTCAATCAGAGCTGCAAGATGATCTTTCGCATTGCCGAGCGCGGTACTTTTCGCCTCGGCATGTTTTCTGGCGATCGACTTGACGGCAGGATAGCTGGCCACGAAATATTTCACGGTCGTCTTGGTCAGGATCTGACCTTTCGCCTGCGCGACATGCGCCTGAACGGACAGCAAAATCGTGGTCGCGGTCACGACGGCAAAAACCGATCCAAAGATAGTGCTCAAACATCTAAAAAGCTTCATCTTGAGACCCTCATATTTTGTTGGTGGTTCTTCATTCGGCCTTTCCGATTTCTCTTCCGTGTTTGATCGCTCGTAATAATGGTGAAATCGTGGGGATCGCTTTGCAGGGGAGAAGCTGTTTATGGACAAATCCATTCCAAAAAAGATGACGGCGCATGAGCTGAGTGCCTTTCTCGACCGGGAATTTCCCGAGATGAATCGCAATGGGGCCCGTTTTGCTGTCGAAAAGGTTGATGGGCTGACCGTATGGGTTCGCATGATCTTTAACGAAACCACCTTGCGTCCAGGTGGAACGATCTCGGGGCCGGCCATGTTCGCCCTTGCCGATATCGCCATGTATGCCGCTGTTCTTGCACAGATCGGACCGCGTCCGCTTGCCGTTACCACAAATCTCAATATCAATTTTCTGCGCAAGCCCTCTCCAGGCGACATGATTGGCGAAGCAAAGATCCTTAAATTGGGAAAACGTCTTGCGGTCGGCGAGATAGCGGTGCGTTCGGATGGGGACGCAGATCTCGCAGCCCACGCGACTGCAACCTACGCCTTGCCGGATGCGTAACAGTATCCTCAAAAAACCAAATACTTTAAAAGGTATTACAATACCGTTTTTCTAACCTATTGAAATACCTTATTTTCTTAAACAAGATGTTGCTTGACCAGCATCTCGGCAACCATTATGAATCTGGCAACGCAAGCGAAAGCTTGGCATTTATTCTCTTCTCAAAATGATGGATGCAGCGGCGCTCCAATGATTTGGCCGGCCGCCCGCGCCAATGGATGAACGATGAAAACTTTTTCGGCAAAACCCTTTGATATTGAAAAGAAGTGGGTGTTGATCGATGCAAAAGGTCTCGTGGTCGGCCGCCTTGCCGCTCTGATCGCGACACGTCTGCGCGGAAAACACAAGCCCATCTTTACGCCACATATGGATTGCGGTGACAACGTCATCGTCGTAAACGCCCAGCATGTCCGCTTCACGGGTAAAAAGCGAAACGACAAAGTCTATTATTGGCACACCGGCTATCCTGGCGGCATCAAGGAACGCAGGGCCAACCAGATCCTCGATGGCCGCTTTCCGGAGCGTGTTCTGACAAAAGCGGTGCAGAGAATGCTTCCCGGCGGCCCATTATCACGTCAGCAGATGCGGAATTTAAAGGTTTATGCAGGTCCTGATCACCCGCACGAGGCTCAGCAACCGGAAAAAATCGATATTGCTGCGCTGAATACGAAAAATCTGGCGAGGGTGAACTAATGGCCGACGAAATCAAATCATTCGAAGACTTGGATACGAGCGCAGGCGCCCCGGTTCCGCCGCCGGCTCCTGTTCATGAGCAAAAGCTCGACGCACATGGCCGCGCTTATGCGACAGGCAAGCGTAAGGACGCCGTGGCGCGCGTATGGGTCAAGCCTGGAGCTGGTCGGGTCACTGTAAACGGTAAAGAGTTGAATATCTATTTCGCACGGCCCGCTCTGCAGATGATCCTGCGACAACCTTTGGTTTTGACCGAGCGGGACAGCCAGTATGATGTCGTCTGCACGGTTAAGGGCGGCGGTCTGTCGGGTCAGGCGGGCGCGGTTCGTCACGGGCTATCGCGCGCGCTGACCTTCTATGAGCCTGAATTGCGCAGCTCTTTGAAAAAGGCCGGTTTCCTGACACGCGACAGCCGTGTCGTGGAACGCAAAAAATACGGTAAGGCAAAGGCGCGGCGCAGCTTCCAGTTCTCCAAACGCTAATGGAACAGGCCGAAATCATCCGCATCGGTATTCTAGGCGCGTCAGGATATACAGGCGCGGATCTGATCCGGCTCGCCGCCTCGCATCCGAATATCGAAATCGGCATACTTGCCGCCTCCTCACATGCGGGAAAGCCGTTAGCGGAGGTCTTCCCGCATTTTGCTTTTCTGAAAGCGCCCGATCTGGTCAAGACGGAGGACGCCGACTGGGAAAGCTGCGACGCCGTCTTTTCCGGCCTTCCTCACGGCACGGCGCAGGACCTCATCAAAGACCTGCCGCATGATCTGCGCATCATCGACATGTCCGCCGATTTCCGCCTGCGCGATCCGCAGACCTATCAGCATTGGTATGGCCGTGAGCATATCGCAACAGACATTCTGGCCGACGCCGTCTACGGGCTGACCGAGCACAATGACGATGTCATCACTCATGCCCGCCTCGTCGCCTGCCCCGGCTGCTACCCCACGGCGGCGCTGCTTGCGCTCTTGCCGGCCGTCTCAGAAAAACAAATCGATGCCCAAGAAATCATCATTGACGCAAAATCGGGTACGACCGGCGCAGGACGCAGTCTGAAGCAGAACCTGCTCTTTGCCGAGGCGGGCGAGGGCCTGTCGCCTTACGGGATCGCCAGCCATCGCCACGCGCCGGAAATCGAACAGGAAATCGGTAAGGCACTAGGCTATGAGACCAAGGTGAATTTCACACCGCATCTCGTTCCGATGAGCCGGGGCGAACTCGTCACCTGCTATGTGCGGCTCACAGGCGCCGCATCGGCGGACGATATTCGTGACTTGCTTTTGGACGCCTATGAGGACAAGCCCTTTGTGCAAATCGCGCCCGCTGGTGTCGTCCCAGCCACGCAAACTGTACGCGGCTCCAATTACTGCCAGATCGGCGTCTTCGCGGACCGCATTCCCGGCCGCGCCATCATCATTTCGGCCATCGACAATCTCGTCAAAGGCTCGGCGGGACAGGCCATTCAGAATTTTAATCTGATGTTCGATCTACCCGAAACAGCAGGCTTGCAGCAATTGCCGCTCTTTCCCTAGCGCGGGATGATCGCCCCAGGAAGAGACTGCAAGCAGATATCAGGAAATCCGCCGCGCTGCAGCGGAAAGCCAGATCGTGTCTCCCAAAAGTGAGCACCGGTTTTGGGACAAAAGACACGCTAAAACAAACAACTAAAGCGTTCCGGTG